>RFPX01000333.1 GCA_009925955.1 Betaproteobacteria bacterium | reverse complement strand
AGGTGGGTGAACCCGTCGGTCTTGAAGCGCTGCACGCGGCCGCCTTCGTGGTCCACGCAGATCAGCACGTCGGGCCGAATGGACTTGATCTCGGCGGTGAGCTCGGTGAGTTGGCGCCGGTCTTGCCAGTTGCGGGCAAAGAGAATCAGGCCACCCGTCAGCGGGTGCTTCAGGCGCCGGCGGTCGTCTGCGGTGAGGGTGGTGCCGGCGATGTCGAGAACGATAGGGGCGTGGGCGCTCATGCGCCCATTGTGCCCACCCGCTGCCGGCTTCGTATCAGGGTTTGCAATCCGCTTGGGGTGGGCTGATGCGCTCCACCACCACGAAGGCCGAGGCGTAGTCGGATTCGTCGGTCACGCTCACATGCGCTTGCCAACCACGTTGGGCAAACCACTCGGCCAGTTCGCCGTGCAGCTGAATGTGGGGCTGGCCGCTGCGCGCCTTGACCACCTCGCAGGCCCGCCAGGTCATCGGCCAGGTCATGCCCAGCCCGATGGCCTTGGAGAAGGCCTCCTTGGCCGCAAAGCGCGTGGCCAGGTAGCGAATGCCGCGCAACTCCACCTTCTCCAGCCGTTGACGGAACACCTGGATCTCGTGCGGGCCCAGGACCTTCTCCGCAAAACGCTGACCCCGACGCTCCAAGGTGGAGGCAATGCGGCGGATGTCGCACAGGTCGGTGCCCACGCCGATGATCATGTGCGGGCCCCTGGCACGCCGCCCCCTGATGCACCCAAACCGCTGTGGGCCGCGCGGATGGCCTGCAAATAGGCCTGCACGGTGGCGGCGTAACCCAGCTCCAAGGCGTCGGCCACCAAGGCGTGGCCAATGCTCACCTCGGCCACACCGGGCACCGCCCGCAGAAAGTCGCTGAGGTTGTCGCGGTTGAGGTCATGACCCGCGTTCACACCCAGGCCCGCTTGCAGTGCGGCCTGCGCCGCCGCTGCATACGATGCCAAGCTCTGCAACACGGCTGGCGACGAGGCGGCGTCGCCCGCCACACAAGAGTCAACGGCCTGCGCATGCACCCGCGCATAGCCCTCGGTGTACAGCTCCACCCGGTCGGCACCGGCCGCCCGGGCATGCACCATGGACTGGGGCAAGGGGTCCATGAACAGGCTGACGCGCACGCCCAAGGCGTGGCATTCATCGATCAAGGGCCGCAGCCGCTCGGCGTCGGCCGGCAGGTTCCAGCCGTGGTCGCTGGTGAATTGGTCCACCGAGTCGGGCACGAAGGTGGCTTGGTGCGGGCGCACCGCGCGCACCAGCTCCATCAGGTTGTGAAAGGGGTTGCCCTCGATGTTGAACTCGGCCTGGGGCCACTGCTTCATCAGGGCGGCCAACTCGCCCACGTCTGTGGCCCGAATGTGGCGCTCATCCGGCCTGGGGTGGATGGTGATGCCTTGACAGCCCGCCTCCAAGCAGCACTGCGCGGCACGCACCACACTGGGAATGTTCAGGTGGCGTGAATTGCGCAGCAGCGCCACCTTGTTGACATTGACGGACAAGGCCGTGTGGGTGTGTGGGGTCATGCAGGGCTCACAAACTTTGAATATCGATCATCATTTGCCGGGTCTTTAAAGTACCGACACCGCAATGGTAATTGAGCAAGGAGCGAAGTTGGGTGCGAAGTGGCGTTAGCATGTCCAAACT
>RFPX01000332.1 GCA_009925955.1 Betaproteobacteria bacterium | reverse complement strand
CCACCATACCGACCCCAAGGCCGCCAGGTGGCGCAGGGCAAGACCAGCCCAGCTGGCCCGAGGTGTTCGAGCCCCTGGGCCGTGTGGTGCAGCAGCACGGGCTGCCCGTGCAGCCCCTGCTGGACCTCCTGGACGCCTTCGAACAAGACACCCACAACCCGCCCTACCCCGACCGCGCCGCCTTGATGGACTACTGCCGCCGCTCGGCCAACCCGGTGGGCCGGCTGCTGCTGCACCTGTATGGCGTGAACGACGCGGCATCCCTGGCGCAGTCCGACGCCATCTGCACCGCGCTGCAGCTCATCAACTTCTGGCAAGACTTCAGCCGCGACCATCCCGTGGGGCGCTGCTACCTGCCGCATGCGGATGCGCAGGCCCACGGCCTGAACCCACAGGACCTTTGCGCCCTGCACGACAGCCCCGCCACCCAGGCCCTGGTGCGTGAACTGGTGGGCTGGGCCCGCGAGCTGATGACCCAAGGCCAGGGGCTGGCACCGCGCCTGCCGGGGCGTGTGGGCTGGGAGCTGCGCTTGGTGGTGCAGGGTGGCCTGCGCATCTTGGACAAGATTGAAGCCCTGCAGTACCGCAGCCTGCGCCAGCGCCCGCGCCTGCACCTGTGGGATGTGCCGCTGATGCTGTGGCGTGCAGCGAGAATGCGGGCCTGAAGCCATCATGACGCCCGAGCAATACGTACAGGACAAGACCGCGCGCAGCGGCTCTTCGTTCACCACCGCCTTCAAGTTCCTCACGCCACCGCGCAGGGCTGCCATCACAGCCTTTTACGCGTTTTGCCGCGAGATCGACGACGTGGTGGACGAGGTGCGCGACCCCGGCGTGGCGGCCACCAAGCTGGCCTGGTGGCGCACCGAGGTGGGCCACGCCTACGCCGGCCAGCCCCACCACCCGGTGATGCAGGCCTTGATGCCGCATGCGCCGGTGTACGGCATTGAAGCCACACACCTGTTGGCGGTGATCGAAGGCTGTGAGATGGACCTGAGCCAAAACCGCTACCTCGACTACCCCGGGCTGCAGCGCTACTGCCACCTGGTGGCCGGCGTGGTGGGCGAAGTGGCGGCCAAGATCTTCGGCCAGACCGATCCGGCCACCACGGCCTACGCCCACGCCTTGGGCCAGGCCATGCAGCTGACCAACATCATTCGCGATGTGGGTGAAGACGCGCGCCGCGGACGCATCTACCTGCCCATCAGCGACCTGCAGCGCTTTGATGTGAAGGCGCACGAGCTGCTGCAGCGTGATGCGCCCTGGGGCTACAGCGAGCGCTTCACCGCGCTGATGCAATTCGAAGCCCAGCGCGCGCACGCCTTGTACGAGCAGGCCCTGGGCCTGCTGCCGCCACCAGACCGCCGTGCGCAACGCCCGGGCCTGATGATGGCGGCCATCTACCGCACGCTTTTGCGCGAGATTGAGGCCAGCGACTTTCAGGTGCTGCACCAGCGCATTTCGCTCACGCCGCTGCGCAAGGTGTGGATTGCCATGCGCACCCACTGGCAGTGGCGCTGAACGCAGGGCCCGGCATGCGTCGGGTGGGCGTGGTCGGCGCGGGCTGGGCTGGCTTGGCCGCCGCGGTGGAGCTGGCCGAGGCGGGCTGGCAGGTGGAGCTGTGGGAGATGGCCACCAGCCCCGGCGGGCGCGGC
>RFPX01000331.1 GCA_009925955.1 Betaproteobacteria bacterium | reverse complement strand
GAGGCCACGGTGTAGCTGCGCAGGTGGCAGGCGCCGCGGTTGGAGGTGGCATAGGTCAGGCCCATGCCCTGAATGCCGCGCGCATCGTAGGCCGGGAACTCCTGCCCCTTGACGCTCATGGACAGCTCGGGGTGGCCGTACTTGGCGCACAGGCGCTTGGAGCCCATGCCGATTTCCTTGCCGAAGCCCTTGCCAGTGGCGGTCATGTCGGCCAGTTCGCACAGCGCGCGCGCCGAACCGAAGGGGGCCTCCACGCCGATCTGCTCCTTGGTGAGCACGCCCATTTCAAACAGTTCCATCACCGCGCCAATCGTGGCACCAAAGGAGATGGGGTCCATGCCCTGTTCGTTGCAGATGGTGTTGGCGTACTGCAGGGCTTCCAGGTCGTTCACGCCATTGGCCGCGCCCAGTGCCCAAGCGGCTTCGTATTCGAGGCCGCCGGTGGCGCCCCAGTACTGCGGCTTGTTCTCGACCGAGAAGTGGGTTTGGTCGATCTTGGAGATGCGGCCACAGGCGATGGTGCAGCCGAAGCAGGCCTGGTTGGTGACCAGCTGGGGCTTGCCGTCGCTCTTGCGCGGGGTGGCCATCGCTTCGGCTGAGATGTCTTTGGCACCCTCGAACTGGCTGTCGCGGTGGTTGCGCGTGGGCAGTGCGCCGATTTCGTTGATGACGTTCATCAGCACCTGGGTGCCGTAGGTGGGCAGGCCCTGCCCCGTGACGGCGTTGTCGGCCAGGATCTTCTTCTTCTCGAAGGTGACCTGCATGAAGCCCTTGGGGTCGGCGATGTTGCCCACGCCCTTGGTGCCGCGAACGGCGATGGCCTTGAGGTTCTTGCTGCCCATCACGGCGCCCACGCCCGAACGGCCGGCGGCGCGGTGCAGGTCGTTGACCACGGCTGCATAGAGCACCTGGTTCTCACCGGCCAGGCCGATGGAAGACACGCGGATCAGCGGGTCTTGGTGCTGCTTCTTGATCACCTCTTCGGTGTTCCACACGCTGGTGCCCCACAGGTGCGCAGCGTCCTTGAGTTCGGCGTGATCGTCTTCGATGAACAGGTACACCGGCTTGGCGCTCTTGCCTTCGAAGATCACCATGTCCCACCCGGCCATCTTGAGCTCGGCGCCCCAGTAGCCGCCCGAGTTGGAGCAGGCGATGGCGCCGGTCAGCGGGCCCTTGGTGACCACGGTGTAGCGCCCCCCGGTGGAGGCCATGGTGCCGGTCAGCGGGCCGGTGGCCCAGATGATCTTGTTGTCGGCCGACAGCGGATCAACCTTGGGATCGACCTCGTTGCAGATGTACTTGGTGGCCAGGCCACGCGAGCCCAGGTACTGCTTGGCCCAGCTCATGTTCAGCGGCTCGGCTGTGCAGGTACCGGCGCTGAGGTTGACTCGGAGAATTTTTCCTGCCCAACTCATAGTTGACTCCTGAAGGGGTTTGGCGAAGGTTCGTTCGGTGTGCGGTGGAGCTTCAATCAATCCGAAGCATGACCACCGCCGTAAGGTGTGAGGGGGATCAGGCCGCGGGCTGATTGCCCAGCTTGTCGGCCCAGGCCTGCATCTTGTTCAGGCCGGTCCAGTTGGCGTCCACATAGGTGATGGCGCCAGTGGGGCAGGCCGTGGCACAAGCGGGGTCGCCGCCGCACAGGTCGCACTTCTGGACCTTGCCGGTTTC
>RFPX01000034.1 GCA_009925955.1 Betaproteobacteria bacterium | reverse complement strand
GAGCTGGCAGCGGCTTCTGATGGTGGGCAACAGCGCTTGCACGTCGAAGGTGGACAGCACCAATCGCAAGGAAGCCCCCGGTTCCTCCAGCGTCTTGAGCAGTGCATTGGCCGCCACCCGGTTCAAGGCCTGGGCAGGGAACACGAGCAGCACCTTGCCCCGGCCTCGGCTGCTCGTTTGGTGACCCCAGTCGATGGCTTGACGCACGTCGGCCACCCGAATCTCACGCCCACCGGCACTGGGCTTCTTGCCTGAGGCACCAGCGCCTTCACCCTCCTCTGCCAGACTTGAAAGACCCAGGGACTCGCGCTGCGCCAGCGGCACCAAGATCATCAGATCCGGGTGCGCACCGGCGTGCACCAAACGGCAAGCCTCGCAGGCGCCGCAGGCCCTATGCGCTGCCGCGGTTGGGGCCTCGCAAAGCCACGACTGAGCCAACACCAGGCCCAATTCGAACTGGCCCACCCCTTCGGGGCCGTGCAGCAGCAAGGCATGCCCACGGTGGGCCAAGGCCTGCTCCAGGCTGGTCTTCAACCACGGCAACGGCAACTGCCCATCGGGCCCTACCCAGGGTGCAGCGTGCTGCAGGCCGGGTGCACTCATGTGGCCCTCTCCTGCATGATGGCCAGGACCTGTGCGGCCACCGCCTGTGGCGCCAACGTGGCGTCCACCACCGCAAAGCGCTCAGGCTGCGCCAGCCGGCGCTGTTCATAGGCCTGTCGGACCCGTGAAAAGAAGGCCTCGTCCTGCGCCTCGAAACGGTCCGGCTGGCGCACCGCCGCACGCCGCGCTTGGGCCACCTCTGGCGGCACATCAAACAGAAAAGTCAGATCAGGTTGGCGCTGGCCGTGCACCCACTGTTCCAATTGAGCCAGGACGGTGTGATCAAAACCTCGGCCCCCGCCCTGGTAGGCAAAGGTGGCATCGGTGAAACGGTCGCACAGCACCACGGCCTTGCGCGCCAGCGCAGGCTCGATCACCTTGAGCACATGCTCGCGCCGGGCCGCAAACACCAACAGCGACTCGGTCAGCGGATCCATCGCTTCGTGCAGCACCATCTCGCGCAGCCGCTCGGCCAAGGGGGTGCCCCCCGGTTCGCGGGTCAGCACCACCTCGGCGCCACGGGCACGCCACCATTGGGCCAACGCCGCCAGGTGGGTGGACTTGCCGGCACCATCGATGCCTTCGAGCGTGATGAACAAAGCGGTCTCTCAGCTAGGGTTGGGTTTTGCCAGCAGGCATTTTCTGATAGCGCCACACCGCGCGGTTGTGCTCGTTCAGATCGGCGCTGAAGTGGCTGCTGCCATCGCCGCGGGCCACGAAGTACAGGGCTTTGGTGGGTTCGGGCTGCACCGCCGCCAGCAGCGACTGCGCGCCCGGCATCGCAATCGCATGGGGAGGCAGCCCTCGCCGCGTGTAGGTGTTGAAGGGTGTGTCGGTCTGCAGGTCCCGCTTGCGCAGGTTCCCATCGAAAGATGGACCCAGGCCGTAAATCACGGTGGGGTCGGTCTGCAGGGGCATGCCCATGCGCAGGCGGTTGATGAACACGCCGGCAATGCGCGCCCGTTCGCTGGCCTGTCCCGTTTCCTTTTCCACGATGGAGGCCAGCACCAGGGCTTCGGCTGGGCTGCGAAGGGGAAGGTCGGCGCGGCGCTGCTCCCACGCCTTGTCCACCTGTCGCTTCATGGCCTCGTGCGCGCTCATGAGCACTGTACGGTCGCTGACCCCACGGGCATAGCGATAGGTGTCGGGGAAAAACCACCCCTCAGCCGGCAACTGCGGGGAGCCCAGTGCCTGCATCACCGCCCGGTCGTCTAGGCCGTGCAGGGTTTGTCTCAGACCCGGGGCGCGGGCCAAGGCCGATCGCATCTGTGCGAATGTCCAACCTTCAATGAACACCACCGACTCGAGGCTTTCCTCACCCCGCACCATCTTGGCCAGCAAGCCCTGGGGGCTCAGGCCCTCCTCTGCGGCGTAGCTGCCGGCGCGGATGCGCCGCGCGTCGCCGGACCATCGAAAGTAGGCCGCCAAAGCCCAAGCCGGCGCTTGGACGCCGGCCTGCACCCAATCCTCGGCGACCGCTGACGCGGGTCTACCGCGTTCCACGGTGAGCTCCACCACCGGTTGGCCAAGCGCCAGGGGAGCCTGGATCCACCACATCACCAAGGCGCACAGGCCCAGGAGAAGCGTCGTCATGGTCCCCAAGGCCCAGGCGGCGGTCCGCCAGGCGCCACCCGTGCGGCCCGGGCCGTTGCTGCGCCCTTTGGAACGGCCGCTTCCGCTGCGCCGCTGACTTGCGGAACGCCGCTCCGCAACCCTCTTGGCGCCCGTGTTCATGGGGCAAATCATAATCAAGTCATGTCGAC
Source organism: Betaproteobacteria bacterium (assembly GCA_009925955.1). Lineage (GTDB taxonomy): Bacteria > Pseudomonadota > Gammaproteobacteria > Burkholderiales > Burkholderiaceae_C > RFTU01. The sequence continues at coordinate 7,455 of RFPX01000034.1, read as the reverse complement.
ACATGACCATGATCCCAGCGCGGCCCTACCGCCTGTTGCACCCGCACACGAAGCACCCGTCGGTGCCATTCGAGGCACTCCCCTTCCCTACCTGGCCGTGGTGGAAGTACAAGGACCCGACGCCGGCAGCTTCCTGCAGGGGCAACTGACCCAGGACGCCGTGTCCATGAGCCTCGGGCGCGCGCGCGCGGGCGGCTACTGCAGCGCCAAGGGGCGCTTGCTGGCCAACTTTGTGATGGTGCACCCTGATGGCGACACCTGGTGGCTGCTGACCCACGCCGGCCTCGTGGAGCCCTTGGTCAAGCGCCTGAAGATGTTCGTGCTGCGAGCACGCTGCACCGTACAGGCGCGCCCTGATCTGCTGGTGTCCGGTGAAGCGGCGGGTGCAAGGTCCTTGTGGCAGGTCGAGGTGATGCCCACGGGTGATGCGGCGGTCCCTGGCGCGGTGGATGACCGCACGGCTGCCCCTGCAGACGAAGACCGTGTGCACCAGCCGGGCACCGCTTGGGCCGTGGGCTGGTGGGGCGGGCGCAGCCTGTGGCTCAGCCGTGTGTCCGATCCCGCCCACTCCCCTGCGGATGCCGCAGCACAAGAGGCCTGGCGCTGCGCAGACATCGCCGCCGGATGGCCCTGGATTGAGCCTGCCACGGTGGAGCAGTTCGTGCCCCAGATGGTGAACTTTGAGCTCTTGGACGGTGTGAACTTTCGCAAGGGGTGCTACCCGGGGCAGGAAGTGGTGGCGCGCAGCCAGTACCGCGGTACCCTCAAGCGGCGCATGGCGCTGTTCTCTGTGCAGGCGCCTGCAGTGCCCTTGCCGCAGGCCGCAAGCGAACTGTTCCACAGCGAAGACCCGGGCCAGCCCGCAGGCATGGTGGTCAATGCGTCGACCGATCCACAAGACCGCTTGCGCGTGCTTCTCTTGGCCGAAGTCAAGCTGGCGGCGATGGTCAGCGGCAACCTGCACCTGGGATCACCCGACGGCCCGGTGCTGCAGCCGCGGCCCCTGCCCTACGCCATCCCCAGCGACACGGAGCAGTGAGGTGTGTCTGATGGCCATGGCCTGGCAGGTGCATCCGCATCTGCCCCTGGTGCTGGCGGCCAACCGTGACGAGTTCCACGACCGTGCCGCACGGCCGATGGCGTGGTGGGAGGGGCAAGACATCCTGGCGGGACAGGACCTGCAGGCCGGGGGCACCTGGCTGGGCTTGAGCCGGGAGGGCCGCATCGGCGTGTTGACCAATGTCCGCGAGCCCGGCGCGCAACAAGCAGGCCTGCCCTCACGCGGGGCGCTCGTGCCACTGTGGCTCAAGGGCGGGGCGGTGGGTGATCCCTCGCCCCTGCAGGCCCTCCGCACTGAACCCAGTGAGCAGGAGATGTCTCAGCACCTGCAGGCCTGGCCAACCAATGGTTACAACCTGCTGGGCCTGGACCTGGTCAAGGCACAGGCCCATTGCTGGAGCAACCGTCACGGGCACCGCCACCACCTGGAGCCAGGTGTGTACGGCCTGTCCAACGCGGCGCTGGACACCCCGTGGCCCAAGCTTCAGCGCCTTAAGCAGCGCCTGGCCCAGGCCTGCAGCCAGGCCGCGGGGCCTGGTGATCCGCTCACGGCGCTTCTGATTGAGGCCCTGACCGACCGCGAGCCCGTGGCTGACGAACACCTGCCTCAAACCGGAGTCCCGCTGGAGTGGGAGCGCTGGCTGTCCCGCATCTTCATTGAAACGCCCGATGCGCGATACGGTACGCGCTGCTCCACGGTGATTGTGGTGCGTCGGCCCTCCGCGCAACACTGGCAGGTGCACGTGGTGGAACAAGGCTGGAACCCTCAAGGCCAGCCCAGCAGCCGGGTGGAGCAGTCCTGGACCCTCAGCCTGCCGCCAACTGCCGGCGCATGAGCCGGTGTTCGATGCCGGCTTCCTCAAAGGGCTCGGAGGCTACTTCAAAGCCTGAGCGCCGGTAGAAGTCCAACACCGGCGCCTGAGCATGCAGAACCACTTCTTGCAAGCCCAGCGTGCACGCGCGCTCACACAAGGTCTGCAGCATGGCCTGGCCCACAGCAGCGCCACGGACCGTGGGCATCACTGCCATACGGCCGATCTTTCCGCTGCGTGCATCGATCGGCAGCAACCGTCCCGTGCCCACCGCTTGCCCCAGTCGGTTGCGCGCCACCACGTGGTGCGCTTGCGCGTCCAAGCCGTCTTGCTCCAGGGCGCGTGACACGCCCTGCTCTCCCTCAAACACGGCTGTGCGAAGCGGTGCCGCCTCGGGACCCAGCGTCGCCCAAGCGCCCTCCTCCACCGTGACCATCGCCTCCCCACGCTCAAAGGCCTGCATCCAGTCGCGCAGCAGGACCGGAATGGGTCGGGAGGTCTGTGTCGCCGGGTCTGCGAATACGTAGACGATCTCGCCGTGCACCAACCGTCGCACCCCCTTGAAGGCACACGCCTGCAAGGTCATCGACGAGGTTCCAAGCCGCACCAGTCGCATGCCGATGTGCAGTTGGTCGTCGTAGCGGGCCGACGCCTCGTACTCCAGGGTCGCCTTGCGCACGAACAAATCACCGCCCAGCTCCTGCATGGCCTCGTGATACGGCATGGCCATGCGCCGCCAGTACGCCGCCACGGCCGTGTCGAAGTACATCAGGTAGTGGCCATTGAAGACGATTTGCTGCAGGTCCACCTCGGCCCAGCGCACCCGCAGGGGATCCAGGCATCGAAAGTTGCGGCGTTCCGGCAAAGCGGGTGTGGAGGCGGATGTGTTCATAGGCTGGAGGTTTGTGGTGTGTGGGTGGGCCAGGCCGAGCGCAGGGCCTGTGCACACCAGTCCAAGGCGTGGTGCGCCTCTCGCAGGGCGCGGCCCATCTTGATGAAATCATGCACCACGCCACGCACCAACTCCAAGTCCACGGGAACCCCGGCCCACCGCAGCCGGTCTGCGTAAGCCAGGCCTTCGTCGACCAGCGGATCGCATTCGGCCAAGAGCAGGACCGCCGGCGCCACGCCCTCCAAGTCGTCAGCCCCCAGGGGGGCAAAGCGCCAGTCGCTGCGTTGGTCGCGGTCGATGTAGTGCGCGAAGAACCACTCGATGGTCTTGGCGTCCAGCAAATAGCCTGCGCCGTATCGCTGGTGCGAGGGGGTATCTGCATACGCGGTTGTGCCCGGCGTGATCAAGAGCTGCAGGCGCAACGCCATGCCGGCGTCTCGGCACATCAGGGCGCACACCGCTGCCAACGTGCCCCCCGCACTGTCACCGCCCACGGCCAGTTGGTCCTGGAGCAAACCCCATTGGGCGCCCGACACGGCCAAGGCCCTCAGGGCGTCAAAGGCATCCTCCACCGCCCGCGGGAAACGGTGCTCCGGCGCCAGCCGGTAGTCCAAGGCCACCACGGCCACACCCGAGCGAAGTGCCAGTTGTCGGCACAAGCTGTCATGCGTTTCGAGGCTGCCCACCGTAAAGCCGCCGCCATGCAGGTACAGCAGCACAGGCAACGGCGCGCCGAGGGCTGTGGGCTTGTACAAGCGTGCGGCCATGGTGCTGCCGTCTCTCCTGGGCAGTGCCAAGGCCTGAACCACGGGCAGGGGCGCTCGGGGCAAATCGAGAACCTCGGCCGCACGCTCGTAGGCCGCACGCGCCGCCTGCGCGGTTTGTTCATAAAAGGGCGTGCGGGGCACGCGCCCGATGCCTTGCAACAGCTTGCGCATGCCGGGCGTCAGATCGTCGCGATCGCCGAAAGGCGCGTCGCTTGTGCACAATGGCCGCTCGTCTTGCACTGTCTTGTCTCCGCCATGACCACGATCCATTATCTGACCCAGATTCAGTTCGACCATGGCGCGGTAGCCCTGCTGCCCCAGGAATGCGCCCGGGTGGGCATCACCCGACCGTTGGTGGTCTCCGATGCCGGGGTGAAGGCTGCGGGTGTTTTGGACGTGGCCTTGAAGGCTTTGGCCGATGTGCCCCACGCCATCTTCGACAACACCCCCAGCAACCCGACGGAGGCGGCCGTGCGAGCAGCCGCCTCGGCCTACCGGCATGCCGGGTGTGACGGCCTGATCGCCGTTGGCGGGGGCTCGAGCATCGACCTGGCCAAGGGTGTTTCCATTGCCGCCACGCATGAAGGTCCGCTCACACACTACGCCACGATCGAAGGCGGCAGCCCACGGATCACCGCGGCTGTGGCACCCCTGATTGCCGTTCCCACCACCGCCGGCACCGGCAGCGAAGTGGCGCGCGGGGCCATCATCATCGTGGACGATGGACGCAAGCTGGGGTTTCACAGCTGGCATCTGGTGCCGCGCGGCGCCATCTTGGACCCCGACCTCACAGTGGGCCTGCCCCCTGCGCTCACGGCGGCTACCGGCATGGACGCCATCGCCCACTGCATGGAAACCTTTATGGCACCTGCGCTCAACCCGCCGGCCGACGGCATCGCCATCGACGGCTTGCAGCGCGGATGGAGCCACATCCTGAAGGCCGCGCAGGACGGCCAGGACCGCCAAGCCCGTTGGCAGATGATGTCGGCCAGCATGCAAGGTGCCATGGCGTTCCAAAAGGGCCTGGGCTGCGTTCACTCCCTCAGCCATAGCCTGGGCGGTGTGAACCCCAAACTGCACCACGGCACCCTCAACGCCCTGTTCTTGCCAGCGGTCATCCGCTTCAATGCACAGGCCGCCTCCATCCAAGACGACAGGCGGCTGGAGCGCATGGCCAACGCCATGGGCTTGGGTGGCTGTGACCGTGCCGGCACCGAGGTGGCCGAAGCGGTTCGTGATCTCAACGCACGCCTGGGCCTGCCCAGCGGACTGGCGGCCCTGGGTGTGCAGCGCGACGTCTTCGACCGTGTCATCGCCGGCGCCCTGGCCGATCACTGCCACAAGACCAACCCGGTTGTGGCCACCGCGCAAGACTACCGCGACCTCTTGGAAGCGTCCTTGTGACGCTGGGTTTCAGGACGTGCTGATGCCGGTCCCAACCCTTCAAAACACGGCGTGGTCCCCGCGCTGGTCGGCCACCTCGCCGCGGGCCAGTGCGCGGTAGTGTTCAGCCAAGGTGCGCTGGCCAAACTCCGGTGTGTCCTCGGCGCTGTAGCGGCCCAGTACCGGGTCCCACACCAACATGGACTCCGTGGCGTAGTAGCGGCCGATGCGGGCCAACTCCGCTTTCGCGGCCGCTTTGGGCCACACCGTGCCCGCCAGCGCCAATGCGGCCACGATAGCGTCCATCATGGCCACGGGTACTTGCTTGAAGTGAGGTTTGCGCGCCAGGGCCTCGAACAGCATGAGCCCTTGCTCGCGCGGCGTGAGCGCGGGACCCGGGCCCCCGATGGGCAGGACGCGGCGGTGCAATGCCGCATCGTCTATGCACTGCGCCAAGTAGGCGCCCAGGTCTTCGTCGGCGATCGGTTTGCACGCCGTGAGGGATCCGTCGCCAAACAAGAGGAAGGGGCGGCCTTGGCGAAGGCGCTGCACCTGCCCCGATAAAGACTTGAAGAAGGCCGTTGGCCTCACGATCGAGTGGTTCAGCCCGGACTCGATCAGGGCCGACTCAAAGGCCAACTTGGCCTGCTGGAAGGCCAGGCGCGGCTTTTGCACGCACAGGGCCGAGAGCAGGACCACCTGCTCCACACCCGCCTCGCGACAGGCTTGCAGCGCTTGCACATGGGCCGCGTGGTCCACCGCCCACGCATCGGCCGGCGCACCGGTTCGCGAGGCCAGGCAGGACACCCAGGCGTCGAACCGTTCGCCCCGCAGGCCGTCGCGGCGCAGGGACTCCCCGCTTAAGGGGTTGCCTTCCCGAAGGATCAGCCCGGGCATCGCCCGCAGGCGTTGCCGCACGGCGGCAGCCTCGGGATGCAGCCCTGGCGCTGAACGCACCAGGGCCACCACCTCGTGGCCACGTGCGGTCAGTGCCGAAGCCGTGGCCTGACCGATCGTGCCCGAGGCCCCCAACAAAAAAATCCGACGACCGCCCATGGCCCAAGCGTACTGCACTGGCCCAGGCCCAAGGCCTGAGTCCGGTTCCTGGGCCTGCGGTCCTCGTGTCCAGGGGTCAGTGGAACTGCTCTTCCTCGGTTGAGCCGGCCAGGGCCTTGACGCTGGAAGAGCCGCCTTGGATCACCGTGGTGACGTCATCGAAGTACCCTGCTCCCACCTCCTGCTGATGCGAGACAAAGGTGTAGCCCTGCTCGCGTGCCTTGAACTCGGGCTCCTGCACCATCTCCACATAGTGCTTCATGCCGTCGCCTTGGGCATAGGCGTGTGCGAACTTGAAGGTTTGGTACCAGTTGATGTGGATGCCGGCCAGGGTGATGAACTGGTACTTGTAGCCCAATGCACTGAGCTCCTCCTGGAACGCGGCAATCGTCTTGTCGTCCAGGTTCTTCTTCCAGTTGAACGACGGCGAGCAGTTGTAGCTCAGCAGCTTGCCGGGGGATTTGGCGTGCACGGCCTGTGCGAACTCGCGTGCGAAGCCCAGGTCGGGGGTGCCGGTTTCGCACCACACGAGGTCGGCGTACGGAGCGTAGGCCACACCACGGCTGATGGCTTGCTCCATGCCGTTCTTCACGCGGTAGAAGCCCTCGGGGGTGCGCTCCCCGGTCAGGAAGGGCTTGTCGTTGGCATCGTGATCGCTGGTCAGCAGGTTGGCTGCCTCAGCGTCTGTGCGAGCCAGCACGATGGTGGACACACCCATCACATCGGCTGCAAACCGTGCGGCGATCAGCTTTTCAACGGCCTCGCCCGTTGGAACCAGCACCTTTCCGCCCATGTGGCCACACTTCTTCACGGCTGCCAACTGGTCCTCGAAGTGCACGCCAGCAGCACCGGCTGCGATCATGTTCTTCATCAACTCAAAGGCGTTGAGTACGCCACCAAAGCCTGCTTCTGCATCGGCCACGATGGGCAGGAAGTAGTCGATGAACTCTTTATGCTCCGGACCCACGCCGCGGCTCCACTGAATCTCGTCGGCGCGCTTGAAGGTGTTGTTGATGCGGCGCACCATGGTGGGCACCGAGTCGTAGGCGTAGAGCGACTGGTCCGGGTACATGGTCTCGGAACTGTTGCCATCAGCGGCCACCTGCCAGCCGCTGAGGTACACGGCCTCCAGGCCTGCCTTGGCTTGCTGCATGGCCTGCCCTGCGGTGATGGCGCCAAAGGCGTTCACATAGCCCTTGCGCGCGCCGCCATTGACCAGGTCCCACAGCTTTTCGGCCCCGCGCTGCGCCAGGGTGTGCTCAGGCTGGAGGCTGCCGCGAAGGCGCACCACATCGGCTGCGCTGTAGCCACGGGTCACACCCTTCCAGCGCGGGTTCTCGGCCCAGTCTTTTTCGAGTGCGGCAATCTGCTGTTCGCGGGTCAGTCGTTTCATGTTCAGCTCCTTGGGGCTTGAAGGTCGATGGAAAGGGTGAGTCTGGGTCGCTTGGATGGTGGTATTTTGTATCTTATGTCTTATATAAGACAT
>RFPX01000330.1 GCA_009925955.1 Betaproteobacteria bacterium | reverse complement strand
CCCCAGGCCTTTGTGCAGCGGATGCAGCACCGGGCGCAGATGGCGGCTCAGGGGTCCACCAAGGCGCCCGCGGTCTGGATCAACCTGGAGTACCTCAGCGCGCAGGCCTATGTCCAGCGCAGCCACGGACTGCCCTCGCCTCAACTCCGTGGTGCCGGCATGGGGCTGAAGAAGTGGTTCTTCTACCCCGGATTCAATGAGGCGACCGGTGGTCTGCTGCGCGAGCCGGGCCTCCTGGACGCCCAACAATCCTTCGACGCGCAGGCCTGGCTGCACGGCCTTGGTCTGCCGGGCCCGGGTTCACAAGAGCGTCGCGTGTCGCTGTTTGCCTACCCCGGCGCCCCGCTGGAGGCCCTGCTGGACAGCTGGGCACGCGCGGCCCAAGTGGACGGCCGGCCCGTGCGTCTGTTGCTCACCGAGGGGCCTTTGCAGGGCCGCGCTGCACGGTGGTGGGAGGCGCACCCCGAGCTCCAAGCGGCCATCCGCTTGAGCCCCCTGCCCTGGTTGAGCAGCCAGGATTTTGACCACCTGCTGTGGTCATGCGAGCTGAACTTCGTCAGAGGCGAAGACTCCCTGGTTCGGGCGCTTTGGGCTGGGCGGCCGTTCATTTGGCAGCTCTACCCACAAGACGATGGGGCCCATGGTGACAAGTTGGAGGCCTTTTGGGAGTCGGTAACCGGTGCTGACGGACCGGATCTGCGCGCGCCGCTGCTGCCCTGGTGGCAGGCTTGGAACGGACTGGCCCCATGGCCGACCGACCGGGCCTTCCCGTGGGACTGCGGCGCGGCCTGGGAGGCGGCCTGCCAGCGGTCCCGTTCACGCTTGATGCAGCAACCGGCCTTGGCCCAGGCGCTGCTGCGCTTCGTAGCACAGCGGCGCGGGCCGGGCTAGAATGTCGGGTTGACCCTGAATCCCGGACCCACCTCCACCACACCATGAAACTCGCACAAGAAATCCGCGCCGGCAACGTGATCATGCAGGGCAAAGACCCGATGGTCGTTCTGAAGACCGAATACAGCCGCGGCGGCCGTGGTGCGGCCACCGTGCGCATGAAGATGAAGAACCTGCTCAATGGTGGCGGGGCGGAAGTCGTCTTCAAGGCCGACGACAAGATGGACCAGATCATCCTGGACAAGAAGGAGTGCACCTACTCCTACTTTGCCGACCCGATGTATGTGTTCATGGACACCGAGTACAACCAATACGAGGTGGAGTCGGAGAACATGGGTGACGCCATCAGCTACCTCGAAGACGGCATGCAGGTGGAAGTGACCTTCTATGACGGCAAGGCCATCTCGGTTGAAATGCCCACCACGGTGGTGCGCCAGATCAACACCGAGCCGGCGGTCAAGGGTGATACGTCGGGCAAGGTGATGAAGCCCGCGCGCCTGGTGGGCACCGGCTTCGAAATCTCGGTGCCGCTCTTCGTGGAAGACGGCGACAAGATCGAAATCGACACCCGCACGCACGAGTACAAGAAGCGCGTGTGATGCAAGCCCCTGGGGGGAGCAGTGGGGGCACTTCGGTGCCCCTTGTCGTTTGTGGCACGGCCTGGCCCCTTGTGGTGTTCAAAGGCGCCTGAGACGATCAACTGTCCATGAAGCGTCTGCCCCTGTCACCTGCGAGCATCGTCTTCGACCCCGATGGCGCCCCAAGCTCGTCGGTGTACGGAGCCCCATA
>RFPX01000329.1 GCA_009925955.1 Betaproteobacteria bacterium | reverse complement strand
AACCTGAGTACCGGCCGCTATCGCCTGTTGACCGCCGGGCGTCCATCGGACCGCATTGGCAGTTGGGTGTTGGACAGCAAGGGGGTCCCACGGGTGGCGGTGGCGGGTGGCGCCGGCCGCAGCACTCAGCGCATCGTGCACTACCGCCGAGACGCCGACTCGCCCTGGCAGGAGATCGCCCGATTCGATGAAACCAAGCCGCCGGCCTTCGTGCCCCTGGCCTTCGACACCGATGACCAGCACCTGTACGTTGCCAGCAACGATGGGCGGGCGAACATGGCCATCCACCGCTACGACCCGAACGAGCGGCGCATGGTCGAGATGGTGGCGCAGCATCCGCAATACGACCTGGGTGCCTCACCGCAAGGTGCCGTCCTCAACAGTTTGGTGTTCGACCCACAGACCAACGCCCTGGTGGCATTGCGCATCGACGCCGACCGACCCCAGGTGCTGTGGTTGGATGACGCCATGGCCAAGATTCAGGCCTCCGTGGACGCCACCTGGCCCGATCGCTTCAATGTGCTGGCGGGTAACCGCCAGTCCAGCCGCCTGCTGATCAACAGCTACTCCGACACCTTGCCGGGTCGTCTGTACCTCTACGACCGGCAGAACCAGAAGATCGAAGAGATCGGGGCTTCCCGCCCCTGGCTGGAAGGACAACTCGCTACCGTTCGCCCCTTCCGCCTGAAGACCCGTGATGGCTTGGAAATCCCGTCTTATGTGGTGCTGCCCCGCGACCACCGGCCCGGCCAGCGGCTGCCCACCGTGGTTCACATTCACGGCGGACCATTCGCACGCGATGTGGTGCAAGGCGGCCGGTATGGCCCATCGTTCGGTGTGCGCGAGGCGCAGGTGCTGGCCTCGCGAGGCTACGCCGTGGTGCTGCCCAACTTCCGCATCACCCCTGAACTGGGCTCTCAGATCTACTACGCGGGATTTGGGACCTATGGTCAGCAGATGTCGGACGACCATGAAGACGCGGCGGCCTGGGCTGTCGCGCAGGGCTTCGCCGACCCCCGCCGTCTGTGCATTTCAGGCGCCAGTTACGGAGGCTATGCCGCCCTCCAAGCCGCCGCCCGGCCGAGCAATCCCTTCGCCTGTGCCATTTCAGGGCTGCCCGTCACGGACCTGAAGTTTCAGCGTGAGCGAGCCGACTACTCCTTCTCGCCTGCGGCGGTTGAGTACTGGCGCAAGGTGCAGGGCGTTCAAGATTTCGACGACCCCAAGGTCCGGCAGTACTCGCCCCTGTTCCAGGCCGAGCGGATCAAGATCCCTGTGTTCATGTATGTGGGCGAGATGGACACCCGTACGCCACCCGCCCAGGCCAAACGCATGGCGGACGCCTTGGCGGCCGCCGGCAACCCGGTGAAGGACTACTTCATCGGCAAGGGTGAGGGGCACGGATCTGGGGTGCAGGCGGTGAACGTCGAGCTGTACACACGCATGCTGAAGTTCCTGGAAGATGCCTTGGCTGCGCGCTAAGGGGTTGCGGTCCGGCGCCGTTGTGCGGCGGTGCGGCATCACAGGAACAGATAGGCCGTTCGCCCCTCCACCTGAAGTACGGCAGGAAGGCCCTGTGGCAGGGTCAGGTTCAGGGGCACATGCCCTAAAGGCAGCCCGGTGATCAGTGCCGTCTTGGGGCATGCTTCGGCCACCCGCTTGATCATGGCTTTGAGGCCATA
>RFPX01000328.1 GCA_009925955.1 Betaproteobacteria bacterium | reverse complement strand
GGTGGAGATTGAAGTCACCGCCCTGGTGCCCGATCAGGGCTGAGCCGGGGGCTTGAAGCCCACCAGCCCTGGCCTGCAGCCCGGGCGGCCCGCTTCAGACCACGCGAACCTTGAGCTCGCCCAAGCCGTCGATGCCGCCGTGCATCAACTGCCCGCGCGTCACCGGGCCCACCCCATCGGGCGTGCCGGTGTAGATCAGGTCACCCGGGGCCAACTCGAAGAAGCGCGAGAGGGTGGAGACGATCTCCGGAACGCTCCAAATCAGGTGGGTGATGTCGCTGTTCTGACGCGATTGCCCATCGACCGTCAACCAGATGCCGGCTTGGGCCAGGTGTCCGCACTGGGCCACCGGCACGATCGGCGCCAAGGGTGCCGAATGGTCGAACGCTTTGGAGATGTCCCAGGGACGGCCCTTGTCGCGCATGGCGAACTGCAAATCGCGCCGGGTCATGTCCAGCCCCACCGCGTATCCGGCCACCAGGCTGAGGGCTTGGTCCTCGGGCACGTCACGGCCGTGCCCGCCAATGGCCACCACCAGTTCGATCTCGTGGTGCAGGTTGTCCGTCTGGCTGGGATAGGGCACCGCCGTTTCTTGCCCTGGCGGGCACACCACCACCGCGTTGGCGGGTTTGCAGAAGAAGAACGGGGGCTCGCGGTCGGGGTCGAACCCCATCTCACGGGCGTGGGCGGCATAGTTGCGTCCCACACAATACACACGGCGCACCGGGAACCGCTCATCGCGCCCGACCAGGGGCACCCCAACAGGGGCTTCGGGGGGGAAAAGGTAGCTCATGCCCGCATTGTGGACCGCACCCAACATCACCGGGGCATCGGTGTTTCCTAGGAAAGACAAGCACTTGAATTTTCTAGGACAATAGCGGGATGGCTGCGAACAACCCCCCTGTCACCAAGCTGGCCGAGAATGGACTTCGCTACAAGAGCAAAGCCCCTGGCTCACCCTTCGAAACCTCCTCGCCCTTCTCTTCCACCACCATGTCCTGCTTCCTGTGCGGCAAGCACCGCCAGCGCAGCCAGCTCAAGACCCGGCGTCTGCTGGGCAAGCCGCAGGCGGTGTGTGCACCCACTTGCAAGGAACTGGAAGCCACGCTGAAGGGCTGAGCCCCTCCAACAGGCTTCCACCAAGGGTTTTCCCTTGGTTTCAGCATCCGCCGGTCGGTGGAGCTGATGATGTGCCGCGCTGAGAGCCCTGCCGACCTCAGCGCCGGCCCCGGGCCATGCACGGATGCCCCCGATCACCTGCGTGGCTTGGTGGGCCCGGGCAACCCCCTGGGCGCTTGATCCCCCGCAAGCCCGAACGCGTGCTTGCTGACCCAATTCGAGCTGTTGAGTCCCTCGCGGAACCAGCCCGAGTTGGCCGCCGCATGGCGCGCCTGTTGCCCACCACCATCGCCTGGAGGATCCCTTCATGAACACCATTGGCAGCCTGTGTCAGCACCCCGTGGTCACCATCGACAGTGACTGCAGCATCCACGAAGCGGCGCGTCACATGCGCGAACACCACGTGGGGGCCCTCGTGGTCACCACCGAAGAGGAAGGCCTGAGCGCCAACTCGATGCGCGTGTGCGGCGTGATCACCGACCGCGACCTGGCTGTGGAGGCCCTGGCCCGCAACCTGGACCCCCAGCAGATCACGGTCGGTACGCTGATCAGCGGAAAGGCTGT
>RFPX01000327.1 GCA_009925955.1 Betaproteobacteria bacterium | reverse complement strand
TCGAATGGATGACGCGCCTTCCAACAAAACGTATGGCAACTGCTTGTTGGGCTTTCATTCTAGCGAAAACCGCCTTGCTGGAAACCGCGCCAACACTGGGGTTTGCGCCGTTGCGGTGTTCCAACACCAAAAGTTGTCAACAAGTTATGCACACCCTGATTGGGGTGTGGCGCGGGGGCACACGCGGTGGCCAAGGCACCCACCCAGTGGCCCCCAGAACACCCCAAAAACGGTGGAAATCGGTGCCAAACCGGCCTGGTTTTGCGTGCGTCCTGCATTCTAGCCCTTGGCTGCTTCAGGACCTGGGATCAGGGCTTCAGGTAAGCGAATACTCACATCACAAACCCGGGGGTCGATCGGTGGGCGCAAAGGCCACCCAAAGACCCTCTTGATCAGTCGGACATTGGTCTCGGCGTGGGCCCAAGGCCCACTCCACAGCCCCGCGCACTACCGCGGGCGCAGCACCAGCAGGTTGGTTGACCCCCCGCGGTTGACCACCAGCGGCACGGCACGGCTGCCCTCGGCTTTCTTCACCAGCGCGGCAAACTGCTTGGCGTCGGTGACCTCCTGGTTGTCAAAGGCCACGATCACGTCGCCCTCGCGAAGCCCGGCGCGGGCCGCCGGCCCCTCCACCGCCTCCACCCGCACACCGCCGCGGATGCGCAGTTCCTTGCGCTGTGCCTCGGTGGTGTCGGTGACGGTCAGGCCGAACGGCAGCTTGGAGGACGCGCCCTCCTTGGGCTCGCCGCCCGCCGCGCGGCGCGGGCGCTCGGGCTCCAGTTCGCCCACCGTCACGGCAATGTCGCGCGTGCTGCCACGGCGCAGCACCTGCAAGGTGGCGCGCGATCCCGGCTTGGCCGCACCAATCAAGCGCGGCAGGTCGCCCGACTTCTCCACGGTCTTGCCATCCACCTTCAAGATGATGTCGCCCGGCTCCACGCCGGCCTTGTCGGCCGGGCTGCCCGACTCCACCCCTTGCACCAGGGCACCGGTGGGCTTGCCCAAGCCCAGCGACTCGGCCACTTCCTTGCTGACCTGGCCGATGCTCACGCCGATGCGGCCGCGGATCACGCGGCCGTTGGCGCGCAGCTGGTCGGCCACGCGCATGGCCTCGTCAATGGGAATGGCAAAGGAGATGCCCATGAAGCCGCCCGAGCGGCTGTAGATCTGCGAGTTGATGCCCACCACCTCGCCACGCAGGTTGATCAGCGGGCCGCCCGAATTACCGGGGTTGATGGCCACATCGGTTTGGATGAAGGGCAGGAAATCTCCGGTGTCGCGCTGCTTGGCGCTGACGATGCCGGCGGTGACGCTGTTTTCCAGGCCAAAGGGCGAACCGATGGCCATGACCCACTCGCCCACCTTCAGGCGGTTGGTGTCGCCAATCTTCACGGCCGGCAAGCCACTGGCCTCGATCTTCACCACCGCCACATCGGTGCGCGCATCAGCACCCACGATGCGCGCCTTGAACTCGCGCTTGTCGGGCAAGGTCACCAACACCTCGTCGGCACCGTCCACCACGTGGGCGTTGGTCATGATGAAGCCGTCGGCCGTGAGCACGAAGCCCGAGCCCACGCCGCGCTGCTGCGGTTGTTCCTCTTCACCCCCGCGCGGCGTGCCACGGCGCCCTGGGTTGGGCGTGCCAGGCATGGGGATGCCAAAGCGGCGGAAGAACTCTTCCATCTGCGGGTCGATCTCGCCCCGGTTGGCC
>RFPX01000326.1 GCA_009925955.1 Betaproteobacteria bacterium | reverse complement strand
GCCGTGCACCTCGATGACCTCGGCGTTGCGCAGCTTGGTGTGGATGAAGGTGTTGAGTTCGCGCTCTTCGTCTTGGGAATCGTCGTCGTATTGCGACGTTGCGCGGTCGGTCCACCAGGCCACCCCTGCCAGGATGCCCATGAAGAGGATGGTGAGCCAGCCGAGCGCCGGGTGCAACATGAACATCACGGCCAGGTACAGCGGTGCCCAGGGCAGGTCGAAGAAGGCGAAGACGCCTTGGCTGGTGAGCCACTGGCGCACCACGGCCAGGTCGGCGAAGGCCTGGATGGGGCTGCGGCCGCTGCTTTGCAGTTGGTCGCGGAAGGTGGCTTTGAACACCGGGTCGTTGAGGGTGCTGTCCAGCCGCAGGCCCATGGCCACCGTCAGCCGCGAGCGGTACCACTCGCTGAAGGCCTGAACACCGTAGAAGAACAAGACGATCAGCGTGAGGACCAGCAGGGTGAGTTCGCTTCGGCTGATCATCACGCGGTCAAACACCTGCAGCATGTACAGCGTGGGGCTGAGCATGAGCACGTTGATGACCGCTGAAAACAGCGCAATGGCCCACAGTTCGTGCTTGAAGGTGCGGATCACCGTGGCCAGGCGGCTGGAGCCTAGCGCCGCTGCTGTTTGACGCAGGCTGTTCATGCCGCCTCCTGGGACTGGGTGCCGGGCTTGGCCTTGCGAGACGCCATTTCGGCCAGCACCTTGTCGCGTGCCCCGTACATCAGCGGCCGGCCTTCTTCCAGCACCAAGATGGTGTTGACAGCCGCCAGCAGCTGTTCGCGGTGGGTGATCACGATGACGGTGCAGCCCAATTGCCGCAGGTCCTGCAAGGCTTGTTGAAGGTCGGCCTCGCCTTGTTGATCCAGGCTGCTGTTGGGCTCGTCCAAGACCACCAGCTTGGGTTCCCCGTACACCGCCCGCGCCAAGCCCACGCGCTGGCGCTGCCCGCCCGACAAGGTGGCCCCATCGTCCCCAATCTCGGTGTTCAGCCCCTGGGGCAGTTCATCAATCAAGGGCTGCAGCCCGGCCAGCTTGACGGCGGCGGCCATGGCCTCTTCGTTGATGGTGCCAAAGCGGGCGATGTTTTGAGCAATGGTGCCGTCGAACAGCTCCACGTCCTGCGGCAGATAGCCCAGGTGCGCCCCGAGTTCAGATTTGTCCCATGACGCGATGTCCACGCCATCCAGCCGCACGGTGCCCAGAATGGGGGCTGTAAGGCCCACCAACAGGCGCGCCAGGCTGGACTTGCCCGAACCCGAGGGCCCGATCACGGCCATCACCTGCCCCGGTGGCAGGGTGAAGGTGACATCCATCACCACCGTGCGCTTGGTGCCGGGTGCACGGGCAGCGGCGTTTTCGACCGTCAAGAGGCCCTGCGGAGGGGGCATCTTCATGCGCTGTTCGGGCTCGGGCACCTTGCCGAGGAACTCGTCCAAGCGGGTGTAGGCGTCTCGGGCCATCACCACCTGGCGCCACGAACTGATCAGCTGCATCAAGGGGCCCACCGCGCGGTTGCCCAGCAGCTTGGCAATGATCAGAAAGGCCCCCGCTGTAGGAGGCAGTATCTCCAGCAAGGTGAACAGCATGCCCACGGCCATCAGCATGGAGCCCTGCGAGAGCATCACGAACTTGGTAAGGGCCGAAGCCAGCGACTGCGCATCGGCCGCCTTGGCCTGGTCTCGCAGGTACTGCGCCTGAAAGGTATACCAACGCCGCTGGATGG
>RFPX01000325.1 GCA_009925955.1 Betaproteobacteria bacterium | reverse complement strand
CCAGGTGCCGTACCTTTGGGCACGGGCACCGAAGTGACCACGCTGCCCGGTGGGGCTGTCGGCGCTGCTGCACCCGGCGGGTTGGCAGGCCTGCGGGCCACGGTGGAGCGTGTGCTGTCGCAACCCGCCGTGAAGCGTGCACTCCCCTTGATCGCCGTGCTGGCGGTGTTGATGGTGTTCGGCCTGTATTACGCCTGGATGCAGTCCACCCCTTACCGCAGCGTGATGCCCGGGTTGATGGAAGCGGATCAGCAGGCTGCCTACGAGGCGCTCAAGACCGCCAACTTCAAGCCGCAAATCGACCCGAGCAACGGCCAGCTCAAGGTGCCTGCAGACCGGTTCCACGAAGCGCGCATGCTGTTGGCTGCGCAAGGCATTCCCAAGCAAGGCACCACCGGCATCGAGGGTCTGAAGGACTCGACCTCCATGACCACCAGCCAGTTCATGGAGCAGGTGCGCTACAACGCCGCGATGGAGCAGGAGCTGGCCCGCAGCGTGCTGCAGATTGGCAGCATTCAAGCGGCCCGCGTGCACCTGGCCACACCCAAGCAGAGCGTGTTTGTCCGTGACCGCGTGGCCCCGAAGGCTTCGGTGGTGGTCTCGCCCTATCCGGGGCGCTCGATTTCTCCGAAGCAGGTGCAGGCCATCGTGCACCTGGTCTCATCCAGCGTGCCCTACCTGACGCCCGAAGGCGTCACGGTGGTGGACAACATGGGCAAGCTGCTGACCGAGTCACCCTTGGAGGGCAAGTTGGGCCTGACCACGGCCCAGGCCATGCACAAGCAACAGCTCGAGGAAACCTACCGCGAGCGCATCATGGCCATCCTGTCGCCGATCGTGGGCGAGACCAATGTGCGCTCCCAGGTCAATCTGTCCTTGGATTTCACCCAGGTGGAAAGCACCACCGAGGACTTCGACAACCGGGAAAAGGGCCCACGCACACGCTCGGAGGTTCTGAGTGAAGAGCGCAACTCAACGGCCAAGGCCGAGGGTGTCCCCGGCGCTTTGAGCAACCGCCCGCCCGAAAACGCGGCGGCCACAGCCAATGCGCCCGCCGCGCCCGAGTCCGGTACCCAGTCCTCGCGCAGCACCCGCAACTACGAACTTGACCGTACGGTTCGCCATGTTCGCAACGCCATGGGCAAGGTTGAGCGCCTGAGCGTGGCCGTGGTGATCAACGAGCGTGAACCCGCCCCCGCTGCACCGGGCACTGCCGCCCCCGCCGCGGGTGCAGCACCCGCGCCTGGCGCCGATGGTGCTGCCCCTGCTGGCTATTCGCCGCAGGAGGTGGAGCGCATGCTCAACCTGGTGCGGGGCGTGGTGGGCTATGACGAAAAGCGCGGCGACGTCGTCACACTGATCCCTGCGAAGTTCGGCCCGCCGCCGGTGATGGACACCGGCGCCCCCTGGTGGCAGGACAGCACGGTCCAAGCCATGATCAAGAGCGGCTTGGTAGCCCTGGGCTTCCTGGTCTTCCTGCTGGTCATCGCCCGTCCGGTGGTCAAGTCCATGATCAAGGCCAATGAGCCGCCGGTTTCGGAGGATGACGAGAAGAAGGTTCTGGGCGATGGCGAGCTCACCGAAGAGGACATGAAGATGATCCAGATCGGCGAGGGCGAGACCCTGGAGGAGATCAAGGCCAAGCTCAAGCCCAAGAAGAGCGCCATCTCGGCCGAAATGCTGGACACCGCCAACACCTACGACGACAAGGTGGCGCTGATCCGGATGCT
>RFPX01000324.1 GCA_009925955.1 Betaproteobacteria bacterium | reverse complement strand
TCCATGCCGAATGACGAAGAAGGTCATCACGGTGGTGATGGTCATGTCGATGGTGACGGCCACGCCATAGGCGGCCGCCAGCTTGCTCGACGAACCGAAAAAGGTCACCGCCACCACCACGAAGACGAACAGGATCCAGTTGATCACGGGCACGTAGATCTGCCCCGTGTCCCGCACCGAGGTGTGCAGGATGCGCATGCGAGGCAGGATGCCCAGTTGGATGGCCTGCTTGGTGACGGAGAACGCTGCGGTGATCAGCGCCTGCGAGGCCACGATGGCCGCCATGGTGGCCAAGATGAACAGCGGTATCTCGGCCCAATCGGGTGCAATCAGGTAGAACGGGTTCTTGATGGCCTCGGGCTCACGCAGCAGCAGCGCGCCCTGCCCAAAGTAGTTGAGCACCAGAGCCGGCATAACCACGCTGTACCACGCGACCCGTATGGGCCTTTTGCCGAAGTGCCCCAAATCGGCGTACAGCGCTTCCCCGCCTGTAACCACGAGCACCACCGCACCCAAGGCCACGAACGCGATCCAGCCGTTGTCCAAGCCAAAGCGCAGGGCATGCTGAGGGTTGAGAGCAGCCAACACCGCCGGGTTCTCGATGATGGAGGGCAGGCCCAAGCCCGCCAGGGCGGCGAACCAAGCCAACATCAGGGGCCCAAAGGCGCGGCCCACCGAGGCGGTGCCAAAGCGCTGCACCGCGAACAAACCGGCCAACACCACCAGCGCGATGGGAACGATCAGGTCGTGGTACTGCGGTGCGTAAACATCGATCCCCTCCACAGCGGACAAGACCGAAATCGCAGGGGTCAAGACCGCATCACCAAAAAAGATGGCCGTGCCGAACAGCCCGACCATCATCAGAACGTGGCGCAGCCGGGGCTGGTCCTTCACGGCGTTGGTGGCCAGGGCCAGCATCGCAATCAAACCGCCTTCGCCGTTGTTATCGGCCCGCAGGATCAGCAGCACATACTTGACCGAGACCACGATGGTCATGGTCCAGAACAGCAGGGACAAGACCCCCAGGATGTTGTCCGGGGTCAGCGCCACGTGGCCCCCATGGAACACTTCCTTCAGGGCGTAAAGGGGGCTGGTGCCGATGTCGCCATAGACCACGCCCAAGGCCGCCAGTGCCAAGGTGGCCTGGACGGTGGGGGATCGGTTGGCGGTGGAAGAGGGGTTCACGAAGAAGGCGGTCCGCAAAGGCGGGCCTTCAAAAGCTCACGGGCCGAATTGTGCACAAAAAATGCTGCGCTGCAACATGTATTCGGCCGCCAGTTCGAACTGTAGCGGAGAGCCCGCCCCTCAGTCGTAGATCTCGGCCTCGGGGTCGGTGGCCTCGAGTTCGTAGCTGGCAGCCAGCATGGCCAGCCGGGCGATCACCCCATACATGTAGAAGCGGTTGGGGGCGGAGGCGCCAGGCTTCGCGCCCGGGCGGGGCAGGTGGTTGGGCTCGGCGAAGGCCAAGGGCACGAAGGCCGCGCCCGGGGCATTGAGGTTTTCGTCCACCCCTCGCTCGGCATGCACCCGGTAGAAGCCGCCCACCACATAGCGGTCGAGCATGTAGACCACCGGCTCGGCCACCGCGTCGTTCACCCGCTCGTTGGTGAGCACCCCTTCTTGGATGATGACCTCAGAGACCGGTTGGCCTTCCTTGATCACGCTCATCTTGTTCTTGGTGCGGCGGCCAATCTCGTTGAGTTCAGCCGCATCGCGCACGGTCATGATGCCCATGCCGTA
>RFPX01000323.1 GCA_009925955.1 Betaproteobacteria bacterium | reverse complement strand
ATCTTCAGCCCAGCCGCACCGCGCAGACCCACCGCGTGCAACTTCAAGAGCACGATGTCGCGGATCATGGCCTCGGACAGGTCGGTGTGCTCGCGCAGTGGGAAGGCCACGTTGTCGAACACGGTCAGGTCGGTGAACAGGGCGCCAAACTGAAAAAGCATGCCCATGCGCCGGCGCAGCCGCAGCAATTGGGCACGGTCACGCGCATTCACCGTTTCGCCGTCGAATACCACGCGGCCGCCGTTGGCCCCGTGGATGCCCCCAATCAAGCGCAACAAGGTGGTTTTGCCGCAGCCCGACCCCCCCAGGATGGACGTGACCTTGCCGCGCGGAAAGCGCAGCGAAATGTCGTTCAGGATCAGACGGCTGGCGTCGTATCCGAAACGGACATGGTCGATCTCGATCAGGGCATCGGTCACCAAGGCGTATTCGTCTGAAAAGGCAAACACGTCATTGTGTCACGAGGCCCAAAACCATTCCGGGTTTCCCCGGATGGGCCTGCCCGGGATCGGGATACGGCAGGCCTCAGCGCGGCAGGTCAGACGCCCCCATCAGGAACTCGTCGACCGCCCGTGCCGCCTGGCGACCTTCCCGGATGGCCCACACGACCAGGCTCTGGCCCCGGCGCATGTCCCCGGCCACGAACACCTTGTCGACATTGGTGGCATAGCCCCCGATGAAATCGGTGCTGGCGCGGGCGTTGCCGCGGCTGTCCTTGTCCACGCCAAAGGTGTCCAGAATCGAAGCCACGGGCGAGACAAAGCCCATGGCCAGCAGAACGAGGTCGGCCTTCCACTCTTTTTCGGAGCCCGGCACTTCGCTCATCTTGCCGTTCTTCCACTCCAATTCCACGGTCTTGAGGGCCTTGACCTGGCCCTGCTCCGCACCGGTGCCGCCCACAAAGGCCTTGGTGGCAATGGCGAACTCGCGCTGGCAACCCTCCTCGTGGCTGGAGGAGGTGCGCAGCTTGGTGGGCCAGTAGGGCCAGGTCAGGGGTCGGCGCGCAGCTGCCCGGCCACCTTGTCGCCAGCCACCACCTTGTTTTGCTGCGGCAGGAACTCCATGGCGAAGTGCACGCCCTGCAACTCACGGCCCGGCACGGGCAGGTCACGGCTTTGCTCGGCACCCCCGCACAGGATCACGGCGTCGAAGTCCTGGCGCAGCTGCTCAGGCGTGACGATGGTTTGGGCATCGTTGGTGACCTTGCTGTCCTTGGGCATCTGGCCCACCAGCACGTGCGTGCGGAAGGTCACGCCTTCGGCCTTCATCTGCTCCACGCGCCGGTCGATGTGGGACTTCTCCATCTTGAAGTCGGGGATGCCGTAGCGCAGCAGGCCGCCGATGCGGCTGTTCTTTTCGAAGACGGTGACATCGTGCCCCACACGCGCCAACTGCTGCGCGGCGGCCAAGCCGGCCGGGCCCGAGCCGATCACCGCCACCTTCTTGCCCGTCTTGTGCTTGGGCGGCTGGGGCAGCACCCAACCCTCCTGCCAGGCGCGGTCGATGATGGCGTGCTCAATGGACTTGATGCCCACGGCGTCGTCGTTCACGTTGAGCGTGCAGGCCGCCTCGCAGGGCGCGGGGCAGATGCGGCCGGTGAACTCGGGGAAGTTGTTGGTGCTGTGCAGCACCGTGATCGCGTTCTTCCAATCGCCTTGGTAAACCAGGTCGTTGAAATCCGGAATGATGTTGTTGACCGGGCAGCCGCTGTTGCAAAACGGCGTGCCGCAGTCCATGCAACGC
>RFPX01000322.1 GCA_009925955.1 Betaproteobacteria bacterium | reverse complement strand
CACGGTCTGCTGCTCGGTGACCGCACCCACCGGTTTGGTGAACCACAAGTCAAAAGGTGCACCGCCATTGAGGCTGGTTGTGGCTGAGGCAAAGGCGGTGCTGGCCAGGCGGGTGGCCTTGGCCACCTGGCCCACTTCAATGCTGTAGGTGCCTGAGACCGCGCTGGCACTGCTCGTGGTGCCAAAGGCGGCCGGCTGGCTGTTGCTCGGCACGATAGAGGTGAACTCGCTCGCGACGTTGATCTTGCCCATGGCCGCCTGCAACTGGGCCAGCGTGATGCCCGGTACATGGTCGATCACATGGCCGCGCCCCTGGCGCAGTTCAATCACCGCCAAGTCGGTGTAGATGCGGCTCACGCACGATTGGCCGGTCAACGGGTAGGTGCAGGCGGGCACCAGCTTGCTTTGGCCCGTTTTGGTGGTGTGCTCCATCATCACGAAGGTGCGCTTGGCACCAATGGCCAGGTCCATGGCGCCACCCACCGCGGGAATGGCGTCGGGCGCGCCGGTATGCCAGTTGGCCAAGTCGCCGTTGGCCGCAACCTGAAAGGCGCCCAGCACGCACACATCCAAATGGCCACCGCGCATCATGGCAAAGCTGTCGGCGTGGTGAAAGTAGCAGCCACCGGGCAGCAGCGTCACCGGTTGTTTGCCTGCGTTGATGAGGTCGTAGTCTTCCTCCCCAGGCGCCGGCGCCGGGCCCATGCCGATCACACCGTTCTCGCTTTGAAGGATGACCTCGCGGTCTGGGGGGATGTGGTTGGCCACCAGGGTGGGCAGGCCAATGCCCAGGTTCACCACCGCGCCGTCGGGGATGTCTTGGGCGACGCGGGCGGCCATCTGGTCGCGGCTCCAGCGGGGCAGTGCTGCTGCGGCAGCGGGGCTTTGGTCGGTGCTCATGCGCGTTGCTCCTTGAAGCCGCCGGCCTGTGTGGCTTGGCGCGGGATGCAGACCACACGCTGAACGAACAGGCCCGGTGTGACCACGGTCTCGGGGTCGAGGCCGCCCAAATCGACCACCTCGTACACCGTGGCCACGGTGACCTTGGCGGCGGTGGCCATCACCGGCCCGAAGTTGCGGGCCGTCTTGCGGTAGGTGAGGTTGCCCCAGCGGTCGGCGCGCTCGGCCTTGATGAAGGCATAGTCGGCGTGCAGCGGGTACTCCAGCACATAGGGTTTGCCGTTGATCACGCGGGTCTCCTTGCCTTCGGCCAGCGGTGTGCCATAGCCGGTGGGCGTGAAGAAGGCACCGATGCCGGCACCGGCGGCGCGGATGCGCTCGGCCAAGTTGCCCTGCGGCACCAACTCCAACTCCAGCTCGCCGCTGCGGTACTGCGCATCGAAGTGGTGGCTGTCGACCTGGCGCGGGAAGCTGCAGATGATTTTGCGCACCCGGCGGGCCTTGATCAGCGCGGCCAAGCCGGTCTCACCGTTGCCGGCGTTGTTGTTGACGATGACCAGGTCGCGCGCGCCCTGTGCAATCAGGCCATCGATCAGCTCATTGGGAATGCCGGCGGTGCCAAAGCCGCCAATCAGCACGGTGGCCCCATCTTTCAGGCCGGCCAGGGCCGCTTCGACGCTCGGCGCAATCTTGTTGATCATGCAAGGACTCCAAGGCTTTGAAGGCAAGCTGATCGGGCTTTTTCCGAGCTTGCCAAATGTTCGTATATCGAACAAATGTTCGTATAATGAATTTTAGGGAATCTCACCGCTCATGGCAAGTCCATCAAAATCCGCTCCGCCCCGTCGCAGCGGGCCGCCTTCAAAAAG
>RFPX01000321.1 GCA_009925955.1 Betaproteobacteria bacterium | reverse complement strand
TTCAAGTCCGCCAATGCCGCCGAGGAACACCTGCAGGCCCTGGCCCGTAAGGGCGTGATCGAGCTGGTGGGGGGTACCTCGCGCGGCATCCGTCTGCGCGGCGAAGCCCTGCGCTCCTTGCAGGAATCGCGCGGCCGACAGTTCAGCCTGCCCCTGCCCAGCTTGGCCCAATTGGCACTGCCGCTGGTGGGGCGTGTGGCCGCAGGCAGCCCCATCCTGGCCCAAGAACACATCGACCAAACCTACACCGTCGAAGCCACCCTGTTCCCGCGCAAGCCCGACTACCTGCTGCGCGTACGGGGTATGAGCATGCGCGACGCGGGCATCCTCGACGGCGACCTGTTGGCGGTTCAGCGGGCCACCGAGGCCAAGAACGGGCAAATTGTGGTGGCGCGGCTGGGCGACGAGGTCACCGTCAAGCGCCTGCGGCGCACCCGCACGGCCATCGAACTGCTGCCCGAGAACCCCGACTTCTCCGTGATCACCGTGCCCCTGAACGGCGAAAACGAAGTGCCTTTTGCCTTGGAAGGCATCGCCGTGGGCCTGCTGCGCAACACCATGCTGATGTGAGGCGGCACAATGCGGCTGCTGCCGCAGTGCCCGCCATGAACATCATCATCCTCGACGACTATCAAGACGCCGTACGCAAACTGCCCTGTGCGGCCAAGCTCGAGCACCTGAACGCCAAGGTGTTCACGAACACCGTCAAGGGAATCGGCCAGTTGGCCGTGCGTCTGCGCGACGCGGAAATCCTGGTGCTCATCCGAGAGCGCACCCATCTGCCGCGCGCCCTGCTCGAACGCCTGCCCAAGCTGCGCATGATTGCGCAAACGGGGCGCATCGGCAGCCACATTGACCTCCAGGCCTGCACCGACCTGGGCATCGTGGTGTCCGAAGGTGTCGGCTCGCCCGTGGCCCCAGCCGAGCTCACCTGGGCCCTCATCATGGCCGCCTCGCGCCGGCTGCCGCAGTACATCGGCAACCTCAAGCACGGTGCCTGGCAGCAGTCGGGCTTGCGCGCCTCCAACATGCCGGTGAATTTCGGACTGGGCAAGGTGCTCAAGGGCCAGACCCTGGGCATCTGGGGCTACGGCAAGATCGGCTCCATGGTGGCCCAGTACGGCACCGCTTTTGGCATGCGCGTGATCGTCTGGGGCAGCGAGGCCGCCCGCCGCCGTGCGCTGGACGACGGCCTGGAAGCGGCCAGCAGCCGCGAAGCGCTGTTCTCGGACAGTGATGTGTTGAGCCTGCACCTGCGGCTGAGCGACACCACCCGTGGGATCGTCAACCTGCAGGACCTGTCGCTGATGAAGCCCACCTCGATCCTCGTGAACACCTCCAGGGCCGAGCTCATCGAGGACGGGTCCCTGGTGGCCGGCCTCAACCGGGGACGTCCGGGCATGGCCGCTGTGGATGTGTTTGAAAGCGAGCCGCCCCTGGCCGGCCACCCGCTGCTGCGCTTGGAGAACGCCATCTGCACGCCGCACATCGGCTATGTCGAGCGCGACAGCTACGAGATGTACTTCTCCTCCGCCTTCGACAATGTGCTGAACTACCTGGCGGGCACGCCCACCCACGTGGGTAGGCGTGACCGCGGGGGCCTGAACCAGAAGCCTGTTGATGGCTAGCATTTCTGACCTTCAAAAAAAGGAAACAGGCTTGCACCTATCATACGTCACGCTCTGGACTGCTAACACATCCATCACACTGCACTACCCGCGCGCCATCGGGGGCATCGGGCGGCTGGACTGGACGCGCTGGTGAAGAGG
>RFPX01000033.1 GCA_009925955.1 Betaproteobacteria bacterium | reverse complement strand
AGCTTCGCCGACATCTTCTTCAACAACTGCTTCAAGAACGGCCTGCTGCCCATCGTGCTGCCCGACGCGGCCGTGGCACGGCTCTTCGATGAGATCAACGCTTTTCCCGGCTATGAGCTGACGGTTGACTTGCCCCGCCAGGTGGTGGTCAAGCCCGATGGGGCCGAGATACCGTTTGAGGTGCAGGCGTTTCGCAAGCAGTGCCTGATCAATGGCTGGGACGACATCGGATTGACGCTGCGTCACGCCGACAAGATTCGGTCGTTTGAGGCCGAACGCTTGGCCAAGATGCCTTGGTTGGCGCAGCAAATGCTCTGATCCTCGGGGCTTCAGGACCCGTCCAATGCTGGATGGAGACGAGCCCCTCCTGAACCTGCCGCGCACACCGTGCCGGCCCCCCAACAAGAGAGTGTTCCTATGAAGATTGCGGTGCTGCCCGGCGATGGCATTGGTCCTGAGATCGTCACCGAAGCCGTTAAGGTGCTGCAGGCCCTTGAACTGCCCCTGGAGCTGGAATGGGCCGATGTGGGTGGCAAGGCCTATGAGACCAGTGGCCACCCGCTGCCCGAGGGCACGTTGAATCTGGCCAAGTCGGCTGATGCCATTCTGTTTGGCGCTGTGGGCGATTGGAAGTACGACAAGCTCGACCGCCCCTTGCGCCCCGAGCAGGCCATCCTGGGCCTGCGCAAGCACCTGGGCCTGTTTGCCAACTTTCGACCGGCCATCTGCTACGAGCAGCTGACCCACGCCTCCAGCCTCAAGCCCGAGTTGGTGGCGGGCCTGGACATCCTGATCATCCGCGAGCTCACCGGCGACATTTACTTTGGGCAGCCCCGCGGCCGTCGAACCGCCACGGATGGGCACTTCCCCGGCAGCGAGGAAGCCTTCGACACGATGCGCTACAGCCGCCCAGAGGTTGAGCGCATCGCCCACGTGGCGTTCCAGGCCGCACGCAAGCGCGGCGGCAAGCTCACCAGCGTGGACAAAGCGAATGTGCTGGAGACCTTTCAGTTCTGGAAAGACATCGTGACCGAGGTGCACCAGCAATACCCGGACGTGAAGCTGGACCACATGTACGTGGACAACGCGGCTATGCAGCTGGTCAAGACCCCCAAGAGTTTTGATGTGATCGTCACCGGCAATATGTTCGGTGACATCTTGTCCGACGAGGCCTCCATGCTGACCGGCTCCATCGGCATGCTGCCATCGGCGTCTTTGGACAAGCACAACAAGGGCCTGTATGAGCCCAGCCATGGCAGTGCACCGGACATCGCCGGCAAAGGCGTGGCCAACCCGCTGGCCACCATCTTGAGTGCAGCCATGATGCTGCGTTTTACCCTGAACCAGGAAGCCGCTGCTCAGCGCATCGAAGCAGCCGTCAAGCAGGTGCTGTCACAGGGTCTGCGTACGGCCGATATCCACAGCGAGGGCACGCTGCGGGTGGGCACGGCCGCCATGGGTGACGCGGTGGTGGCGGCGCTTCAGGGCTAAGGCCTCATCTGGCCTTAGGCCGGCGCCACACGGCCGCCAGGCCCAGCAGCGCGCAAGCCAGGGCCACGCACGCCCCGCTGGGGGCGTCCCACCACCACGAAGAGGCCAAGCCCAGCAGACAAGCCACCCAGGCCAGAAGCAGGGGTACGAACAGGGGCCTGATCCGAGACAGGCCCAGGCGTGCTCCCCCCTGGGTTACTTCCACGCCCTGCGCAGGCGCGTTCGCGCGTGGCCGCTCCTGAGCGTGGTCGCCGGATGCTGACAGCCTGCCCAACCACAGCGCCGGGCCGATCAGCAAGGCAAACACCAAGAAGAGCCCGAGCACGGGCACGGCCACGCTGATGACCAGCGCAAAGCCTGTGTAGAAGGGCAAGTCGCGCTCCAGCAGGCGGGGCCTGTACAACAGGGCGCACCACAACAGGGCGGCGGCGAGGGCCAGCGCCATGGCTTGGGCGGGTTGCACCCACAGCACATCGGCCGCCAAGAGCTCCAGCATGCGGTCGCGCCCGTGCGGGTCCATCCGAGCCCCCAACAAGGCCAGGCAGGCGCACAGCACATACAGCAGGCCAATCAGCGCTTCGCGGCGCTGGGGCCACAGGCGGCTCAGCCCCGCCACTGCCAAGGCACACAGCAAGGAGCCGGCCAAGCCGGCCAGATCCAAGGCCGCATCGGCCCCATCGGCGTGTTGATGCAGGGCCACCAAGGCCCACAGAGACCCGGCTGCGGCGGCCTGCGCCACGGCCAGGTCCATGAACACCACCCCGCGCTGCAAGACCTGTTGCCCCAATGGCACCAGGGCACAGGCCCCCACCAGCAGGGCCACAGCCGGCAACACGAACCAGAGGTCGATCACAGCGTCTTTATCCTTTGGCAGGCGGCGCTGGCGAGGTGGGCGAGGCCGACGCCGCCTTCAGCAGAGCGTCGATCATCTCATCGAACCAGTGCTCCAAGGCATGGGGTCGCGAGGGCTCCACAACGGTGGCCGGCAGCACGACCAAGGGGCGGCGGGGCTGCGCGTGGTCCACCAACCAGCGCCCTGCGCGCGGGTCTTGGTGGGCCGCCACCACCACGGCCACGGGCGGCTGCAGTTTCCAGCCCTGCAGCAGCGACTGCAGGTGCGAGGGGGTCGGTGGCAAGCCCGGCTTGGGTTCCAAGTCCATGGTTTGCTGCATGCCCAGCCAACGCCACCAGTAGGCGAATGTGCTGTGTTGCGCCGCCACGGTTTGGCCCTGAAGTGGCCTTGCACGGTCACGCCAGCTGGCCATGCGGGACGCCCAGCGCCGGTCAAAGTCGGCGTGGCGCTGCGCCAGTTCCGGGGCCTGCGCGGGCCAGAGTTGCTGCAGGCGCTGCACCAAGGCCCGGGCCACGGTGGCCAAGCGTTGAGGATCCGCGTGCAGGTGTGGATTGCCACCCGGGTGGATGTCTCCTGCGAATGGGTTCAGGGTGGCTGCCCGAGGGTCGATGAGGGTGACCGTCTGGGCCGCGTAGAACATGCCCAAGGCGCCATCTTGCACCCTCGGATTGGCCGCGCGTTGCTGCAGGGCCGGCAGCCAACCCTCTTCGATACCCGCACCGGTGCACACCACCAGGTCGGCTTTGCGCATTTGGGCGATCAGGGCCGGCCGTGCCTCGATGTGATGCGGGTCTTGCAGCGCTGTGGTGGCCCAGAAGACCTGGGCCTGGGGCATCAACTCGAGCACCAGAGCCGCCCACTCGGGTTCACAGGTGAACACCTGTGGGCGCACCTTCTCCTGTGTCAAAGCCTGTGCGGGCGCCAGGGCCTGTGCCGCGATCAGCATGGCCATCACGGGTGCCGCTCGCAGCACGTGGCGCAAGCGGTGGTTCCGGTGAAGCAGTTGCTGCAGCGGCCAGCTCATCACGAGACCCTTCAGAACGCGTGTGCGCCATGCGCACCGAAGGCCACCACGTACTGCAGGGCTACCAGCGGACGGGCGCCCACCTCAAAGCCTTGGGTCTTTCGCTGCGCCGTCCACTGCAGGCGCAAGGACTGCTTGTGCGAGGGCTTGTACACCAGCATGGCGCTGCGCTCGTTCAAGGCGGCCTCGTCGGCGTGGTCCTCATGCGCGAAGGCCGCGCGCAGCCGGTCTTGGCGCATGCCCACCTCCCAGTCTGGCCGCAAGCGCCAGACCACGGCCAAGGACTGTCCGTGGTGTCGCCGCCCTTCGAGAGCGTGTTGCGGCAAGCCGCTCAGCCGCGCCGATTCCAACACCACACGCCACTGCTGCTGCCTGGCATTTCCATTAGGCGCCCACTTCCAAGCCAGGTCGAACAGCTCCAGGCGGCGCCCGGTGAAGGCCGCGCCATGTGCGTGGCCCGCCTCTGACCCGTGCATCAGGTGGTCAGCCGCTTCCTGGTGCTCATGAGGGTCTGACGCAGCGCGCTCGTTCCTCAGCAGTGAGGCTCCGGCCTGCCAAGCCTGGTGCGCACCCAGGTCACCGCCAAACTTGAGGCTCAAGGTGGATACCCCTGCGCGTGGTGCATGGGAGCCCTCGGGGCTGAGCCGGCGCCCCGTGAAGGTCTCGGCGCCCAACTGCAGGTAAAAGGGCGTGGGCGCGGTCCAGTTCAGCCGCACCCCATCATCAAAGTAATGGTGTCCGAGGAAGGCACGGTACAGCACGGGGCGCTCCACAAAGTCGTCGGCGTGCGGATGCTGTTCGTTGAGGTAGCCCACCTGCGAGGCGAATCGCCCCAGCCGCATCTGAAGTCCAGCGGGCAGGGTGCGGGTTTGGACGAAGAGTTTTTCGACGCCGGCTTCCACATGTCCTTCATGTGTGGCCACCGACACGACACCTTCGGCACTGAACTGGCGGCCCAGCGTGCCCCGCGCCAGCAGGTCGGAATGCCCGAGGCCCAAGCCCTTGTCTCGCAGGCCCAAGGGCAAGGCCTGGCTCGTGTAAGCGGCATCCACCACCGCACCGAACTGCCAGCCCGAAGGCGTAGCGGTAGGCTGTGGAGCCGTCTGGGCGTGGGCCATCAAAGGCGCGGCCAGCAAGCCAGCGGCGCACGCCATGGTCAGGGCGTTGCGACGGGGCGGAACGTGTCGGGTGGTTTGAGGCATGGTGCGGTCCTGCAATATGATGGGATCGCCAGATTCTAATGCGAATTCATTTTCAATAAGGAGCCCCGTCGATGGAGCGCAACACCCGACAGCGCGCGGCGATTCGAAGTGCGATCGAGCGCGCCGGGCGGCCCTTGTTGCCAGCCGAGGTGCTGCAGGCCGCCCAAGTGGACGTGCCGGGCCTGAGCCTGGCCACGGTGTACCGGGGGCTCAAGAGCTTGGTGGAGGAGGGGGCTATCGCGCCCGTGAGCCTGCCATCAGAGGTCACGCGGTACGAAGTGGCTGGGCACCACCACCACCATCACTTTCAGTGCCTGAGCTGCGACCGGGTCTATGACGTGCACGCCTGCCCCGGTGACCTGGGCCGGCTGGCGCCGCCCGGCTTTCAGGTGGAGTCACACGACCTGACGCTCTATGGGCGATGTGGCCCCTGCGGCGAGGTCGGTGCATCAAAGTCGCGCGCGTCGTGACGCTCACGCAGTTGCAGGGCGGGATCCCCGGTCACCTTGTTCACGCGGCGGCCGCGTTGTACCCCGGGGCGTGCCGCCAGCTCATCGGCCCAGCGCACCACGTGGGTGTACTCCTGCACCTGCAAAAACTCGCCCGCGTTGTAGAGCAGCCCCTTGGCCATGCCGCCGTACCAGGGCCAGATGGCCATGTCGGCCACGGTGTACTCGTCGCCACACACGTAGCGCCGCTGGGCCAATAGGCGGTTGAGCACGTCCATCTGCCGCTTGGTTTCCATGGCATAGCGGTCGATGGCGTATTCGATCTTGAAGGGGGCGTAGGCATAAAAGTGGCCAAAGCCGCCGCCCACAAAAGGCGCACTGCCCATCTGCCAAAACAGCCAGCTGAGGCACTCGGCGCGCGCCGCACGATCGGTGGGCAGAAAGGCGCCGAACTTTTCGGCCAGGTACACCATGATGGCGCCGCTCTCAAACAGGCGCACCGGCGTGGGCTCGCTGCGGTCCAGCAGCGCCGGAATCTTGGAGTTCGGGTTCACCGCCACGAAGCCGCTGCCGAACTGCTGGCCTTCGCCGATGTTGATCAGCCAGGCGTCGTATTCGGCGCCGCTGTGGCCCAGCTGCAGCAACTCCTCCAGCAGAATGGTCACCTTCTGCCCGTTGGGCGTTCCCAAGGAGTACAACTGCAGCGGGTGAACGCCCACCGGCAGTTCGCGCTCATGGGTGGATCCGGCCACGGGCCGGTTGATGCTGGCAAAACGCCCACCGTTGCCCTGTTTCCAGGTCCATACCGCCGGGGGCGTGTAGTCGGCCGGTTGGTTCGGGGGCGCGGGGTTGTCGTTGGTTTGGCTCATGGCCTTCATTGCACCACAGCCCCGGCTTGGCCGCCTGATCCTTCCCGGTGGCCAGGCCGGTGCGGTGGCTCAGCGCAGGCTCAGGTGGCGTTGTGGGGTGCAGGCGTGGAAGAGCGGGGATAGCTCAAGCGCCGCCACAGCGCCTCGGCCGGGCCCAGGTCGTGGCGTGCCAGCCACCAGCTGGCCAGCGGCAC
The DNA here is from genome assembly GCA_009925955.1 of Betaproteobacteria bacterium. Lineage (GTDB taxonomy): Bacteria > Pseudomonadota > Gammaproteobacteria > Burkholderiales > Burkholderiaceae_C > RFTU01. The sequence goes on along the minus strand of RFPX01000033.1, from coordinate 3,902 downwards.
CTGCACAAAGACATACAGCGCCAGCGCCAAGCCGGTCAGGGCAGCCGGCCCCCACTGGTCCCAGTAGCCCAGGCCCCAGCCTTGAAAGATAAAGGCGCCCATCAGGGACTGCATCAGGTACATCGTCAGGGGCATGCGGCCCACGCGCGCCAAGCGGCTGCGCAGCCAAGGCGTGCGCGCGCCAAGGCACCAACGCAGCACAAGACCGGCATAGGCCAGCACCATCAGCACCCGATGGGTGTCGCCCAACATCCAACCCAACAGCACCTGGGGGGTTGGGGCCACGCTGGTGTCGTGATCGGCGGTGAGGGACGAGCTGGCCATCCACAAGCCCACCGCCGCCACCAGCAGTGCTGTCAGGCCCTTGAGGCCTGCTGCCGAGCCCAACCAGCGCGCAGGGGCTGCATCGGCCTGAAGCCAGGCGCTGCGCTGCGCCCAAAGCCCCAGCACCGCGGTGCACAACAGGGACAGCCAAAACCAACTGGAGATCGGCCACAGGAACTCATGCGCATAGAACCACCAGGACTCTTGAAGCCGCAGGGCCACACCCGGCCACCAGGGGCCTGACCCGAAGACCTCGTTGTCCAGTGCCATGAGGGACTGCAAGAAGCGCTGCTCGGCCTCAAAGGCTTCAGGGCGCCACCACTGCGCCACCAGCACACCGTGCGCAAACTGGGCCAACAGCAGCGCCACCGCCAGCATCAACAGGCTGCGCGCCCACAAAGCACGCACGGCCCACAACACCACGCCGAGAACCGCGTAGATGTGCAGCACATCCCCGCCCCACAGCAAGGCGATGTGCAGCAAGCCAAAACCCATCAGCACCAGCAAGCGCCGCCACAGCACCGGCCCATCACCGCTGGTGGACAAGCGTTGCATCTGCAGGGCCAGCCCCATGCCGAACAGCAGGGTGAACAGCCCATTGAATTTGCCTTCCAACAGCACCGCTCGGAGCAGTTCGATGGCGCCATCCCATTCGCCATACGCTTCGCTCCTTTGCCGAGCCACAGCCTCGGGGATGAAGAAGCTGCTGCTGAACCCCGGGATGTTCATGATGAAGATGCCGAGCAAGGCGATGCCGCGCATCACATCAAGGGCCTCGATCCGTTCGGTGGGGCGGGTCGGTTGTGCACTCATTGAAGCCGCCTCACCCAGCGCTGTACGGTATCGCGCAGCAGGTCCAGCGGCATGCCGCCGTTCATCAAGACCACCTCGTGGAACTCACGCGCATCGAAGCGCGCGCCCAGTGCAGCTTGGGCTTGGCGCCGCATGTCCAGTATGGCCAACTGCCCCACCTTGTAGGCCGTGGCCTGGCCTGGAGACACCACATAGCGCTCCACCTCACGCTCAATTTCAGCTGCGGGCATGCCCGTGTGCTCGATCATGTAATCGATCGCCTGTTCGCGGCTCCAGCCCTTGGCGTGCAAGCCCGTGTCCACCACCAACCGCGCGGCCCGGAACATCTCCGCCTGCAGCCTTCCCAGGTCTCCCAACGGGTCGCCCTCATACAGACCCATGTCGGTCTTGGCGATGCGCTCGGCATACAGGGCCCATCCTTCGGCGTATGCGGTGAAATTGGCCATTTGCCTCATCAGCGGAACGCCCCGAATGGACAGGGCGGCGGCCGCCTGGAAGTGGTGACCAGGCGCGCCTTCGTGGATCATGAAGCTGGCCAGGGTCCATCGCGGGTTGTCGGCCGTGTCCTTGAGGTTGATGTAGAAACGCCCCGGCCGAGAACCGTCCAGGGCGGGGCTGTTGTAGTAGCCCCCAGGGCTGCCGTCCTGCTGGTACTCGGGCACCCGCACGATTTCCAGCGGGTGAGGCGGGACGGTCTTGAAGTGCCGCGGCGCTGCCTGCATCACCCGCTCATGGATGGCATACAGGTGCGCGATCATCGCGGCGCGGCCTTCATCCGTGTTTGGAAAGACCTGGCCGGGCTGGCGGTTCAAGTCGGCGATGCGCTGCGCCAGGCTTTGCTGGGCTTGGCCAATTCCCTGCGCGTTGAGGATGGCCACCATCTCCGCCTTCAAACCAGCCACTTCCTTGAGGCCCAGAGCATGGATCTCTTGGGCGGTCAGGCGCGTGGTGGTGTGCGAGGCCAGGGCTGCCGCGTAGATCTCGCGTCCTTGTGGGATGCGGTCTATGCCGGCCCGCGAGTCGGTCTGTTGGAGCAGGGCTTCGTGCAGGGTGATGAGCTTGCGGTAGCCGGGCACGATGCGCCGCTCCAAGATGTCCTGGGCCCGTCGGCTGAGCTCGGCTGCCTGTGCCGCACCAACGGTGTCTACCGCCTTGAGCCTTTCCTGCAGGCTCGTCACCAGTACATGCTCGGCCGCTGGGGCTGCCACAAAGGCCCTCAGCTGTTCCAGCACGCGCCTCACGATGAAGTCCGGTGGCACCACACCATGGTCTCGGTCTTGCTCCACCCGCTCGTGGGCCTGTTTCAGGATATCGGCGAAGGCCTCCATCCGCTGCAGGTAGCGCTGGGCGCCTTTGGGACTGCGGATGGGGTGCACATCCGTGAGGAATTGGGGCAGCTGCACGGTCACCCCGTCGAGCTGCGTGAGCCGATAGCCGCCGCGCTCAAATTGCGCCTGCGCGATCTGGTCGTCCATCATCCAGGCGGCGATCTCCCAGGTCAGCCGTTCTTGGCCTTCCAGCCCTTCGGGTCCGTAGCGGTTTAGGCCCTCGCGCGCCTGTCGCATGAACGCCAGGGAGGCCAGCTCCTGCTCGCGTGTGAAGGGCGTGAGCTTGTGACCGTGAAAGTCCAGCACCGTGTCGTCCACGAGGCCCAGGGACGTCAGGGACTCGGGCGAGCGCATCAGCGCCTGCAGGGTGATCTTGTTGATGTAGTTGTTCAGGCCCACCGGCGTGAACCAGAACCAGCAAGACGCGCCGCCCAGGCCCAACAGCAGCAGCCCAGCCAAGGCCGCCAGGCCCTTTTTGATGCGTGAGGTCATCTTGCGGTGCGAGACCAGTTCAGGGCCCACTGGGTCAACAGGATGACGACCACAAAGTCGCCCCAGGTGGTGTAGTACAACCAGATGTCCTTGGAGAAATTCAAGGCCACCGCGAGGTTGATTCCCGCCATGGTGAAGCCGCAAGCGGCCATGCCGATGGACAGCCTGCGCAGGTTGAGGTCGCGGTAGGCCAGATAGGTCGACAGCCGCCGTGCCATGTATCGGCCGCCGCTGAGCGCGTCCACCGCAAAGCAGCTGGCGGCAATGCATCCCATGATGGTGGCCTTCAGCTGCACCGCAAACTCCGACTCGAAGTACCAGGAGAACCCGGCCGACAGCAGCATCATGAAGACGCCGAACAAGGCCAGCCCCCCCAGCAGGTCCAGCTTGCGCGGCGCAAAGCGGTTGATCAACCATTGAATGGGCACCAGCGACAGGCCTACTGCGGCCGTGACCAGCGCCGCGGTGCGCAAGTCGCTGGTCTTGCCGATGATGAAAAACAGCAGGCCCAGCGCGATGTCGGTGATGATGGACGGCGCGTTGCGCTTGAAGGAGCTGCCTTCAAAGACGGGCTTGCCATCCTGGCGGCTGGTCATCATGTCCTGCATCTTGCCCAGGTAAGCGTGTGGGCTGTCGTGCGATTGCCAAAGGGTTTGGTCCGCCCGAATCACCTTCAGCCCATAGGACCAGGCCGTTCGGGGCCCGACCACAAAACGCAGCGCGCCGCCCGGCCCATCCAAGGCCACCTCATGCAGCCGGTAGGGGTCCTTGAAATAGTCCTGCCGGTCGCTGACCGGGGTCGCCCCAGCGCCCGGTGGATGAACCACCAGGCGCGACCATGCCCACGAGGTTTCCAAAGCCACGGGCACCTCATGGCCATCAATGACCGGCTTGAAGCGATACGTCCAAAGTTTCATGCACGGAATTAGACCGCGAATTGCGGCC
>RFPX01000320.1 GCA_009925955.1 Betaproteobacteria bacterium | reverse complement strand
GAAGGACTGGACGCCAAAACACTGAAGTCCAAAGACTTGCAATGGGCGCAAGACCATGTGGCCATCTTGAGTGGTTTGTATGGCGTGTTGCGGCCGCTTGACCTGATGCAACCGTATCGGCTGGAGATGGGCACGAAGCTGCGCAACCCGCGCGGCAAGGACCTCTATGCCTACTGGGGCGATGGGGTGGCGGACTACCTCAATGCCCGCCTCGCAGGGCACCGTCGAGCCGCCAGCGACGCGCCCATCATCGTGAACCTGGCCTCTCAGGAGTACTTCAAGGTGGCCGACCGTCAGTCCCTCAAGGCACGAGTCGTGGAGTGTGTGTTCGAGGACTGGAAGGGTGGTGGCTACAAGGTGATCAGCTTCTTCGCCAAACGCGCGCGCGGGCTGATGGCCCGTCATGCGATCCAGCAGCGTGCCGGCAACCTGGACAAACTGAAGGCGTTCAAGCAGGACGGTTACGCCTTCGAGAGCCGGGTCTCTGAGCCTGATCGCCTGGTGTTTCGTCGACGACTGGACTGACCATGGCCCAACTCATCACCGACACGCTTCGCCGCTGGATCGTGGAGCAGGCCCAGGCGGGTTGCACGCCCGAGTCGGTGCTGCAGGCCATGCGGGCCAGTGGTTGGGAGGAGGCCACCGCGATGGCGGCCATGGAAGAGTCTTTGCGTGCCGTGGTGGAAGCGCCGCGTCCGGTTCCCTTCGTGGGCTTGCAGCCGGGCTCGACCGCTGACGCGGGCGACCGCAAGGTTCAGGTGCTGGCGGTGATGCAGCGCCCGGTGGTGGTGGTGTTGGGCGGGCTGCTCACACACCAGGAGTGCGACGAACTGGTCGACAGCGCCCGCCCACGCATGGGCCGATCAGAGACCGTTCGGCACGAGGACGGGGAGGCCGAAGTCCATGACGCCCGCACGAGCCATGGCATGTTCTTCGAGCGCGGGGAGTCCGCACTGATCCGCCGCCTGGAGCAGCGCATGGCCACGCTCTTGAATTGGCCGGTTGAACACGGCGAAGGACTGCAGGTGCTGCACTACCAGCCGGGCGCCGAGTACAAGCCGCACCATGACTACTTCGACCCTGCGTCGCCTGGCAGTGCGGCCGTACTCAAGCGTGGAGGGCAACGGGTGGGTACCTTGATCGTCTACCTGAACACGCCGCTGGCTGGCGGGGCTACCACCTTCCCCGATGTCGGGTTGGAGGTGGCACCCGTCAAGGGCAACGCGGTGTTCTTCAGCTACGACCGCCCGCATCCGGCCACCCTGACCTTGCATGCCGGAGCGCCGGTGACCGAGGGTGAAAAGTGGGTGGCCACGAAGTGGCTGCGCGAGGGCGTGTTCCGATGAGTTTGCCGCTGGCCGGGATACGGGTCATCGACCTCACCCAGCTGTTGCCGGGGCCCTTGGCCACGCGCCACCTTCAGGAGTGGGGCGCGGAGGTGATCAAGGTGGAGCCCCCGGGGGTCGGCGATGGTGCGCGCCTGATGTACCGCAGCCCTGCCCAGGCGGCCGCCGACGAGCCCAGTGGGTTCTTCCGCGATCTCAATGGGCACAAGGCGTTTTGGCGCCTGGACCTGCGGCAGACCACGGACCGTGACCGCTTGCTGGAGCAGTTGCGCAGCGCCGACGTCTTGATCGAAGGCTTTCGACCCGGGGTGATGCAACGCCTGGGCCTGGACTGGCCGGTGCTGCAGGCCTTGAATCCCCGCTTGGTGATGGCCTCCATCACGGGTTATGGCCAGAGCGGCCCGTATGCCTTGCGTGCAGGGCA
>RFPX01000319.1 GCA_009925955.1 Betaproteobacteria bacterium | reverse complement strand
ATGCACTACATCCGCATCCTGCCGGGCGACAAGGTCACCGTGGAGCTCACCCCTTACGATTTGAGTCGGGCGCGCATTGTGTTCCGCGCCAAGTAACCGGAACGCCCAGCGTCCACATAGGAAAGGTCAAGGAGAAGACCATGAAAGTAGCCGCTTCCGTCAAGAAGATGTGCCGTAACTGCAAGATCATCCGTCGCCACGGTGTGGTGCGTGTGATCTGCACCGACCCCCGCCACAAGCAGCGCCAGGGCTGATTCGCCACGGCAGACCAGAACTGAGGAATCAACATGGCACGTATTGCTGGTATCAACATCCCTCCGCACAAGCACGCTGAGATCGGTCTGACCTCGATCTATGGCATTGGCCGCCGCACCGCGCAGAAGATCTGCGACGCGGCTGGTGTGCCTTGGACGAAGAAGATCAAGGATCTGAACGACGCGGACCTGGAAAAGATCCGTGAACAGATCAATGCGATGACGATCGAAGGTGACCTTCGTCGCGAGATGTCCATCAACATCAAGCGGCTGATGGACATCGGCTGCTACCGTGGCATGCGCCACCGCCGTGGTCTGCCCGTGCGTGGTCAGCGCACCAAGACCAATGCGCGCACCCGCAAGGGGCCGAAGAAGTCGGCCGCCGCGATCAAGAAGTGATCCGGCGCTGTCCCAGCACCGATCACCACGCACCCTAGAGCGAGTAAAGACTTATGGCCAAGGCACCGAACAACTCCGCTGCACGACGCGTCAGCAAGAAGGTCCGCAAGAACGTGGCGGACGGCATTGCGCACGTGCATGCGTCGTTCAACAACACCATCATCACCATCACCGACCGCCAAGGCGGCGCCCTGAGCTGGGCCTCCTCCGGTGGCCAGGGTTTCAAGGGCTCGCGCAAGAGCACGCCCTTTGCCGCCCAGGTTGCCGCTGAAGTGGCCGGCCGCGCTGCTCAAGAGCAGGGCATCAAGAATCTGGACGTGAAGATCAAGGGTCCAGGCCCCGGCCGCGAGTCTTCGGTGCGCGCCCTGGCCTCCTTGGGCATCCGCATCAACTCCATCTCGGACGTGACGCCGGTGCCGCACAACGGTTGCCGTCCCCAGAAGCGCCGTCGGATCTAATACAATCCTCGGTTTCCCTGGCCTGCTGCGGCTTCTGAGCTGCGGCAGGCGTTTTCGTTGAAGCCCACCGTCTGAGCCCACAAAACAACACCGGCCAGACTCGCGCGGTGCTCCTGGCAACCTTCGGATGCCATGGCCTGCGTCAGATTGAACAAGGACACTCAAAGTGGCACGTTACCTAGGCCCCAAGGGCAAACTTTCCCGTCGTGAAGGCACCGACCTCTTCCTCAAGAGCGGTCGCCGCGCCATCGCCGACAAGATCAAGCTGGAATCCAAGCCGGGCCAGCACGGCCGCACCAGCGGTCAGCGCACCTCCGACTTCGGTGTGCAGCTGCGTGAAAAGCAGAAGGTCAAGCGCATGTATGGCGTGTTGGAGCGTCAGTTCCGCCGCTACTTCGCCGAAGCCGAGCGCCGCAAGGGCTCGACCGGCGTGAACCTGCTGACCCTGCTCGAGTCGCGCCTGGACAATGTGGTCTACCGCATGGGCTTTGGCTCCACCCGCGCCGAGGCTCGTCAGCTGGTCTCGCACAAGGGCATCACCGTCAATGGTGAGGTCGTCAACATCGCCTCCTACCTGGTCAAGGTGGGCGACACCGTGGGTGTTCGCGAGAAGGCCAAGAAGCAGCTGCGCATCCAGGAATCCCTGAAGCTCGCCGAGTCCGC
>RFPX01000318.1 GCA_009925955.1 Betaproteobacteria bacterium | reverse complement strand
TTGTCGCAAACCATCACCGAGCTCATCACCTGGCGGGCCGTGCAGGGCTTGTCGGCCGGTGCGGGGATGGTGGTGGCGCGCGCCATCATCCGCGACATGTATCCGCCCACCTCGGCGCAGAAGGTGATGTCACAGGTGACCATCTTCTTCGGCGTGGCACCGGTGATCGCACCGGCCTTTGGCGGGTATGTGTTCGTCCTGGGTGGCTGGCACGCGGTGTTTTGGGGTTTGGCAGTGGTGGGGGGCCTGTTGTTCTGGTTGAACTGGCGCCTCTTGCCCGAGACCCTGCACGAGCTGCAGGTGCAGCCCTTCAACCCGCGCAACCTGATGGCCGGCTACTGGAGCTTGGGCTCCAGCCGGCGCTTTTGGCTGCTGGCGCTGTCCAGTGGCATCCCTTTCAACGGCATGTTCCTCTACGTGCTGGCCGCGCCGACCTTTTTGGGCGAGCACCTGGGCTTGCGACCCACGCAGTTTTTTTGGTTCTTTGTGCTGTCGATGTCGGGCCTGACCATCGGGGCCTGGCTGTCGGGCCGCCTGGCCGGACGCATACCGCCCCAGCGGCAGATTCGCTGGGGCTATGCCGTCATGGGGGTGGTCTCCGTGGCGAATGTGGCGCTGAACCTGCTGCTGCCCCCCGATGCGGCGTGGTCCATGCTGCCCGTGGCGGTGTTCTCCCTGGGCTGGGCGCTGATGGTGCCGGTGGTCACGCTGATGGTGCTGGATTTGGCCCCCGATCGCCGCGGTCTGGTGAGTTCGCTGCAGATGTGCGTGGGCAGTGCCGCCAATGCCGTGGTGGCCGGTGTGCTGGTGCCACTGGTCATGCATTCGGCCCTGGCGCTGGCCTGCGCCTCCTTGGGCTTGTTGCTGGTGGGCTGGTCGGCTTGGAAGTTCGACGCCACACATGCCAGGCCCCATTCCTGAGCCTGCCCACGTCCTTCAGGGAAAGTCCTAGCCCGGCACGCTGCTCAACCTCAACTTTGAGTGTGGTGGGCAAGTGCTTCATTTGATTGATAATTTTGTGACGGATCTGGCTTTTCAAGGGGCCTGTAAGTAATTGATTTGATTGAGATTTTTCGCTCAATGCGTTGACCAGACGCATGGGAATCCGGTAAAGTGTCGGAAAGTGGTTTTTTGTGGGTGTTTGTGACAGTTCACAGCACCTGCCCACCTTCTGAACCCAGGCCGACCGGTGTCCCATTTCGTGTTTCAAGGCAGCTCAGCGCTCACCCTAGACGGGAAGGGGCGCATCACCGTCCCGGCGCGCCACCGTGAAGTGCTGTCGGCCACGGCGGCCGGCCAACTGACGGTCACCAAACACCCGCACCGTTGCCTGTTGGTGTTCCCGCGCCCGGCCTGGGAATCCTTCCGCGAAAAGCTGATGTCCCTGCCCATGGGTGCCGAAGGCTGGCGCCGCATCTTTCTGGGCAGCGCCATGGACGTGGAAATCGACGCCGGCGCGCGCGTGCTGATTGCGCCTGAGCTGCGCGCTTGGGCGGGTCTGGAGCGTGAGGTGATGCTCCTGGGCATGGGGCAGCGCCTGGAGTTGTGGGATGCCGCGAAGCTCGCCACCCACGAAGATCAGGTCATCGAGCAGGGCATGCCCGATGCCCTCAAGGATCATGTCTTCTGATGAGCGCACCTGGCCCCGCCGAGCCTGCGGCCCTGCCGGCGCGCCATGTCACGGTGCTGCTGGAAGAGGCGGTACAGGCGCTGGCCGTACAGCCCAGTGGCGTGTATGTGGACGGCACCTTCGGCCGCGGCGGCCACAGCCGGCGCATCCTGCAGGCC
>RFPX01000317.1 GCA_009925955.1 Betaproteobacteria bacterium | reverse complement strand
GTGGACTCGGCCACGATGATGAACAAGGCGCTGGAGGTGATCGAGGCGCGTTGGCTGTTTGACTTGGAGCCTGAGCGCATTCGGGCCGTGATTCATCCCCAAAGCATCGTGCATTCGATGGTCGTGTGCCGCGACCAATCCGTGCTGGCCCAACTGGGCACGCCCGACATGCGCGTGCCCATCGCCTACGGGCTGGCCTGGCCGCAGCGCATTGAATCGGGTGCCTCCTCGCTGGACTGGACCTCCTTGAAGGCCCTGACCTTCGAAGAGGCCGATCAGCGGCGGTTTCCGGGGCTGTTTCTGTCCTGGCACGCCTTGCGCGGCCCCTTGGGGGCAACAGCCGTGCTCAATGCGGCCAACGAAGTCGCCGTCGAGCGGTTTCTCGAGGGGCGCGTCGGCTTCATGGACATCTACCGGCTCAATGCGCGCGCACTGGAGTCGATCGACCCTGGCTTGGGTGATGGGGCCGGCCTGGACGACCTGATCGAACTGGACCGGCGCGTGCGTGCCCAGGTGGGCCAGTGGGCCGATGCCCGATCGACCTGAAGCCCGGGCCCTGCTGCATGACCACGGTTCTGTCTTTCTTGCTGACCATTGCGGTGCTGGTCACCGTGCACGAGTGGGGCCATTACCGCATGGCGCGGGCCTGCGGTGTGCGTGTGTTGCGTTTTTCCGTGGGATTCGGGCCGGTGCTGTGGCGCCGACAGGCCCACCCGCAGGCCACCGAATGGGTGGTGTGTGCTTTGCCGCTGGGCGGCTATGTGCGCATGTTGGATTCCCGTGAAGACGCCGTGCCGCCGGGGGCCGAGCCCATGGCCTTTGACCACCGCCCGCTGTTTCAGCGCTCCCTGATCGTGGCTGCTGGGCCGTTGGCCAACCTGGTGTTGGCGGTGCTGCTGTATGCGGGCGCGGCCTGGTGGGGCACCCAAGAACCGGTGGCGCGGCTGGCCAGCCCGGTTCAGGGCAGCCTGATGGAGCGGACCGGCTTGCAGGGCGGCGACCGCGTATTGGCGCTGTGCGCCGGCCCACAAAGCCCCTTGGGCCGTGGGGCAGCAGAGGATTGCCGAGCCGTGCAATCCCTCACCGACCTGCACTGGCAACTCACCAGGGCTGCCCTGGACCGTGAGTCGGTGACCTTGGAAGTGGCCGCCGAGGGCCGTGCCGCAGCGCGCGCCGTGACACTGGACCTGTCGAGTTTGGGTGGCGAGGTCGACGAACAGTTTCTGCGCCGCTTGGGGTTCAGTGGTGCGTTTGCCGAGCCGATCATCCAGCGGGTGATCGACGGCGGAGCCGCCCAGGAAGCGGGTGTTCAGGCGGGCGACCGCGTGCTGTCGGTCGATGGATTGGGGGTCCGCGATGCGGCCGCCCTGCACGCTCCACCCGCCAGATCTGCGGCTGCGGGCCGGTGTAGGCCCGAATCCGTTCGCGCAGGGCGGGAGCTCACGTTGGAGCTGCGGCCGCGCGCCTCAGCAGCGGCCGAGGGCCCGAAAGTGCCCAGGGTGGAAGCTGCCATTGGCGGCACACCCGAGTGGGTTCTGGTGCGCAAGGGCCCGCTGGAGTCGCTCGGCCACGGCCTGTCCCAATCCCTGGAGATGTCGTGGCTCACGGTTCGGATGATCGGACGGATGATCGTGGGCGAGGCCTCTTTGCGCCAGCTGTCCGGGCCACTGACCATTGCCGACGCCGCCGGGCAGTCGGTGCAGCGTGGGGTCAGCCAGTACCTGGGCTTCCTGGCCCTGGTCAGCATCAGCCTGTTCGTCCTGAACCTCGTGCCGTTGCCGATGCTCGACGGT
>RFPX01000316.1 GCA_009925955.1 Betaproteobacteria bacterium | reverse complement strand
GCCGATCTGCTGGCGCGCATCGCTGCACTGAACGCCGACCCACAGGTGCACGGCATCCTGGTTCAAATGCCCTTGCCGCGTCACATCGACCCGCACAAGGTCATCGAAGCGATTTCGCAGCGCAAGGACGTTGACGGCTACTCGGTTCAATCTGCAGGCGAGCTGATGGCGGGCCTGCCGGGCCTGCGCCCCTGCACGCCTTGGGGCTGCATGAAGCTCATTGAGAGCACCGGTCAGCCCATCGCCGGGCGCCACGCGGTGGTGATCGGCCGCAGCAACACCGTGGGCAAACCCATGGCGCTGCTGCTGCTGCAGGCCAATGCCACGGTCAGCATCTGCCACAGCGGCACGCCCGACCTGGGGGTGCACACCCGCCAGGCCGACATCGTGGTGGTGGCCACCGGACGGCGCAACACCCTGCGGGCCGACATGGTTCGCCCTGGCGCGGTGGTGATCGATGTGGGCATCAACCGCCGCGAAGACGGCTCGCTGTGTGGCGATGTGGACTTTGACGGCGTTCGAGGCGTGGCCGGCTGGCTCACACCGGTGCCGGGGGGCGTGGGCCCCATGACCATCACCATGCTCTTGTCGAACACCCTACAGGCGGCTGAGCAGGCGGCGGCCTGAGCGCGGCCAGCCACGCCAACCCAAGGGCAGCCCGCACGATTGGGCGAACCATTCGCCCCTTTTGCAGATCCAACCCTCCATGAGCACCACCAACACCCTCCCCAACCCCTTGCTGGACACCACGGGCCTGCCCCTGTTTGATCAGATTTCTGCCCCGCATGTAGAGCCGGCCATGGACATCCTGTTGCAGCAGGCACAGGCCGCCTTGGAAGCAGCCGTCAGCGCCTCTACACCCGCCACCTACGATGCTGTATCGGCCGTGCTGGATGTGGCCAACGAGCGCCTGGGCCGTGCCTGGGGTGCGGTTAACCACCTCAATGCCGTGGCCGACACCCCAGAGCTGCGTGCGGCCTACAACGCCTGCCTGCCCAAGGTCACCGAGTTCAAGACCCGCATGGGAGCCGATGAGCGCCTGTATGCCAAGTACAAGGCCATTGCCCAAGCACCCCAAGCAGCCCAGCTCAACCCGGCGCGGCGCACCGTTCTGGAGCATGCGCTTCGGGACTTCGTGCTCAGCGGCGCTGAACTGCAGGGTGCGGCCAAGCAGCGGTTTGCCGCCATCCAGGAACGCTTGGCCGAACTGTCACAGCGCTTCAGCGAGAACGTGTTGGATGCCACGGATGGCTTCACCCATTACGCCAGTGAGGCCGACCTGGCCGGCGTGCCCGAGGACGTGGTGCAGGCCGCACGAGCCGCCGCACACGCAGAGGGACGCGAAGGCCACAAGATCACCTTGCACTACCCGAGCTACTTCCCGGTGATGCAGTACGCGCACAACCGCACCCTGCGGGAAACGCTCTACCGTGCCTACACCACCCGGGCCAGCGAGTTTGGCCCTGCGGAGCGCGACAACTCCGGGCTGATGCAGGAGCTGCTGAGCTTGCGCCAAGAGGAAGCCCGCCTGCTGGGCTTTGCCAACTATGCGCAAGTGAGCCTGGCGCCCAAGATGGCCCAGTCGCCGCAAGAGGTGCTCCACTTCTTGCGGGACCTGGCCGGCCGCGCCCGGCCCTACGCGCAACAGGACATGGCCGAACTGCGCGAGTTCGCTGCGCGGCACCTGGACCTGCACGACCTGCAGGCCTGGGACCAGGCTTACGTCAGCGAACGTCTGAAGGAAGCCCGCTACGCCTTCAGCGAACAGGACGTCAAGCGCTATTTCACCGAAGACCGCGT
>RFPX01000315.1 GCA_009925955.1 Betaproteobacteria bacterium | reverse complement strand
TGGCCCCGTAGGAGTGGCCAGCTGCGACCACCCGTTGGCCATCGACCCGAGCGCCCAACTCGCCATGCAGCAGCTCATCCAGCGCAAAACGCAGGTCTCGTGCCCGCGCGATGGCCTCGGCGTCCTGGGCGGCTGCATGAAGGCGGCCCACCATGGTCCACACACCGCCGCTCCACAAGGTGCGGTCGCTGCCAACATGCTGCACGTGAAGGCTCGCCCAGCCGCTGCTGGCCCAGTGTTGCGCCAGGTAGGTGTAGCCTCGGCGTGACCCACCGATTCCGTGCGAGAACACGAGCAAGGGGGCTGGTTGTTGCGCCGTGGCCGAGCGTGGCAGATACAGGCGTACGGGCACGGCACGGTTGCGTGCCGTGTCGGCCCAATCGAATTCCAGGGTTTCGTAGGCGAGGGCTGTCCGTGCCGAATCGGAAGCAGCAGCCAAGGCTTGGCTGACAAGGCCCAGGCCCCCTGAGACCGTCACGGCGCTGAGCGCACCCGCACGGCCAAGACTCTTGAGGATGTGGCGGCGATTCACAACTAAATTGTGAAGCGGCGTGCTTTCCACTCGGCGTGCTAGGGGCTTGAGGTGCCAGCACTCAAGGTCAGCGGGGCGCAGCCGCCCCAAGGGACAGCGCCCTTTGGCGGTAGCGCCTCGGAGACTCACCGGTGCGCCTTGAAAACTGTTCGTGGAAGTTGGAGATCGTGGGAAACCCACAGCGCGCCGCAATCTCGGCCACCGGACGGTCCGAACGGATCAACTCCAGCTGGGCGTGAGCCACGCGCAGGTCGTTCACATAGTCCGTGAAGGGCTTGCCCACCGCCTGTTTGAAGGCCCTGCTGAAAGCGGCAGGCGTGACATGAAGGAACGCTGCCGCTTGCGCTGCTGAGAGTGGCGCATGCAGGTGCTGGTGTGTCCATCGCAACAGCCGCTCCAGGCGATGACGGCGGTCGACAGCGGTCGGCGCAGACGACCAGCGTGCACGCGTGCCGAGTGGCCGGATGTCGGACGGTGCGTGAGGGTTCTTCGTGCACAGCGCGAGGATGGACAGCGCATGGCCCAGACAGCCGAGCTCACTGGCGTGCACCATGGCGCTGAGGTGGGCTGTGATGGCGTCTCTGAGCTGGCCCTCGACGACCAACGCCCCGCTGGAACCCTCCCAAAGCCGTGCCCGCACGGATGACCAGTCGGGAAGCTGGGCCAGCACATCGTCCTCGGTGATTTGAACCACAAGTGCTCGGGCTGAAGCCTGGCGCGGCCCAACGGACGTCCAGGTGTGTGCTGATTCGGGTGACACCAGCACCAAGTCGCCCTCGCTGAAGGGCTCAACGGTCTCGTTGACGAACCGCAGACCCTGGCCTGATTGGATCCAGGTGATTTCCAAGGCCTCATGCGCGTGCAAAGCACCTGAGAAAGCCTGTTGGTTCAGCTGCAGGAAACGCACGCTGGCATGGGGTCTGGGCGCAAGTTTTTCCCAAGTGACTTTCAACTCAAGTCTCCTGCTGAGCGACACAATGAATCAAGAAAAATGGGTTCTTGTCGAACCTTTATGTCAAAAAACAGGAATTATGGGTCAGTGCACAGGTGATCGAATTCAGGCGCGTGAGGCGACACTGGACCCATGGAACATGCCGAATCTCAAGCCCGATCAGGGGTGGACGACCCAGCCTGTCCACCCTGGTGGCGCGGGGCCGCGCTGTACCAGGTGTACCTGCGCTCGTTTCAGGACAGCAACCAAGACGGCATCGGCGACTTGCCCGGCCTGCTGCAGCGGCTGCCTTACATCGCCGACCTTGGCGTCGACGG
>RFPX01000314.1 GCA_009925955.1 Betaproteobacteria bacterium | reverse complement strand
TCCTGCTGCGCAAGAACTGTCCGCCCGAGGTGGACGACCTCTTGGGCCTGCACCCGCTAAAGCCCTGGTACGACCGCATCGCAGGGTTTGGGCATGGCCAACACACCGAGCTGTCTCAAGAGCAGGCCTTAGAAGCCGCCAAAGGAGCTGACCCACAGCCCGTGACGCACCTGCAGACCGATGGTGACCCGGGTGGCTTGAAGGCCGGATGCATGGTGACGGTCACGCCCGAGGACAACGCGCGGGTGCCCGTACGCGGCACGTTGATCGCTGCCGGCGAGCACGAGGTGATCATCCACCGCCGCGACGAGCATGCCGGCAACCTGCACATCCACTTCCCGCGGCTGGGCTACGAGGTGTCGGCGGCCTAAACCACCGCGGGCGCACAGCCATCCCTTCATTCCGAACACCCTTGCACACAACCAACACCCCACAACCACACAAGACCATGAACACCCTTGAAGCCAACAAGCAACTCTGCCGTGACTACTTCACTGCTTTCCTCAAGCGTGACACCGAATGGATGCAGCGCCACATTGCCCCCACCTTCGTCAGACACGACCCGGGGCTTCCCTTTGAAGTCCGTGGGCCACAAGGTGTGGCGCAGCTGCATGACGCGCTGATGCCCGCCTTTCCGGACATGAAGCTTCCGCTGTTGGACTTCGTGGCCGAAGGCGAGAAGGTGTTGGTGCGCCTGCGGGTCCAGGCCACACACACCGGACCCTTTGGTGACATGGCGGCCACTGGAAAGTCCATCGACATCGACGTGCTCGACCTCTTCCAGATCCGCGACGGCGTGCTCATCGAACACTGGGCACTGCTGGACAATCTGGGCATGCTCAAGCAACTCGGCGCCATCGCCTGACCGAGGAGAACGCCATGCAACTGCTGGCCAACACCACATCCCCTTATGTGCGCATCGCCCGCATCGCGCTGATCGAAAAGGGCCTGAACATCGACCCCACCATCGTGGACCCGTGGGCCGACGACACCCGGCTGCGCGCAGCCAACGCAGCCACGCGCGTGCCGACGCTGGTGCTGGAAGACGGCACCCCCATCGCCGAGAGCATGGGCATCGTGATGTGGCTGCAGGCCACACGCCCAGCACCGGCCCATGCCGACCTGATCGGCTCGGATGCTGCCGGCGTGCTCTCACGCGCCGGCGTGGCCTTGGGTGTGATCGATGCGGCCGTGCACACCATCATCATCCGCAAGGTCACGGCGCCCGTGTTGTTCGATGAAACCCCCGTCGGCTTGCGCCGCCGCCGCACAATGGCTGAAGGCATGCAGCGCCTTGAATCATTGGCCGCAGCCGGCCAGATCCGCAGCAGCGGCGCCCCCACACTCGACGGCATCTGTGCCGTCACGGCCATCGACTACCTCAACTTCCGCTTCGCCGATGCGCCCTGGTTGCCGGCCATGCCGGCGCTCAATGCCCTGAGCACATCCCTGAGGGAGCGGCCATCGGTGGCCCAGACCATGCCGTTTGTGGCCAGCTGAGCCGAACTAGGCGCCCTTTGCGCAGGACCCCAAATGCTGCACCAGCAGCGCCAGGGGGGTTCCTGCGGCGGGCTCGGCCCGCGTGACCAGGCTCATGCGGCGCTGCGCCCATTCGTCTTGCAGCGGCAGCACGCGCAACGACATGGCTGGCGCAAAGCTGTGCGCCGCAGCCAGCGGCAACACGCCGATGCCCAGCCGCGCCTCCACCGCGCGGCACACGGCTTCAAAGCTGCGCACCTGCACGCGCAGCACCATGGCCCGCATCAGGTGCGAGGCCTGTGCCGCCAACATCGCGCAAACT
>RFPX01000313.1 GCA_009925955.1 Betaproteobacteria bacterium | reverse complement strand
GGCCACGGCAAAGCCCGTGACCGCCGCCATCAGCATCAGCCCTTCTGCGCCCAGGTTCAGCACGCCGGCGCGCTCATTGAGCAGCAGACCCAGGCCCGCCAAGGCCACGGGTGTTCCCGATGCTATGGCGGCCGCCAGCAGCAAGGCCCACTCGTTCATGGACGCTCCCCCGTGTTGGTCGTGCCCGCGTTGGACGCTGCCGTGGTGCGGGGCTTCCAGCGCAGGCGGTGGGTCACCAGGGTGTCGCAGGCCAACAGCAAAAACAACAGGAGCCCCTGAAACACACCCGTCAGCGCATTGGGCAGGCCCATGCGCGACTGGGCCAATTCACCACCGATCAGCACCATCGACAACAAGACCCCCCCCACCAGAATTCCCACAGGATGCAGGCGCCCGATAAAGGCCACGATGATGGCCGTAAAGCCGTACCCGGTGGACACATGGGGCGTGAGCCGCTGAAGCGGACCCGCCGCTTCCATCGCACCGGCCAGCCCCGCCATGGCGCCGGAGATGCCCAGGGCCACCCACAGGGCGCGCCGATCTGAAAAGCCGGCATAGCGCGCAGCCGCCGGCGCCAAGCCACCCACCTGCAACTGGTAGCCCTGCCAGGAGCGAAACAGGAACACGGCAAAGCCCAACACGGCCACCAACGCCAGCAGCGCCCCCAGGTGCAGCCGGGTCCCGCTGAGCAAGGTTGGCAGCAACATCGTGGCGTCAAAGCTCGGGGTCTGCGGAAAGTTGAAGCCCTTGGGGTCCTTCCAAGGACCGAACACCAAGTAGTTCAACAGCTGTTGGGCCACATAGACCAACATCAGGCTGACCAGGATTTCATTGGCGTTGTAGCGGTCCTTGAGCCAGGCGGTCAGGCCTGCCCACGCGGCGCCGCCGAGCACGCCGGCCAACAGCACCAATGGGGCATAGACACCACGGGGGCCAGCAGTGCCTCCAGCGGTGGGTGTGGCGCTGTCGGCTACGCCCGGCAGGCCCAGGTCGCCCATCCAGAGTGCTGCCCCACTGGCGCAAATCGCACCCAGCAGAAACTGGCCCTCAGCGCCGATGTTCCACACGTTGCTGCGGTAACACACCGCCAGGCCCAGGGCACACAAGACCAGCGGGGTGGCCTTGAGCAAGACCTCGCCCACCAGGCGCAGGTTGGCCATGGGCTCGATGAAGAACATCGACAAGCCGCGCAAGGGGTCTTTGCCCAAGAGCGCGAACAGGGCTCCCGCCAGCACGGTGGTCAGCAGCAAGGCGATGAAGGGCGAAGCCCAGGTCATCGCCGCTGAGGGTTGAAGCCGCCGTTCAAGTTGCAGGCTCATGTGCGCTCCCACAGGCCCGACATCCACTGACCAATGCGCTCGGTGGTGGCCTGCGCTCGGGGCATGGGCGGCGACAGTTGCCCCTTGCTCATCACGACCAGGCGATCGGCCAACTCGAACAACTCGTCCAATTCCTCGGAAATGACCAACACGGCCGTCCCCGCATCGCGCAAGGCCAGCAACGCTGCGCGAATCTGGGCAGAGGCGCCGACATCCACACCCCAGGTGGGCTGGGCCACGATCAAGACGCTGGGCTGCGCATCCATTTCGCGGCCCACGATGAACTTCTGCAGGTTGCCACCCGACAGCGACTGTGCCAGCGAGTCCGGCCCACCGGTGCGCACGTCATACCGCTTGATCAGTCCCTGAGCGAGGCTGCGCAGTCGGCTTCGGTTGATCCACCAGCCGCGCTCAATGGGTTCGGATCGCGTCAACAGCGTGTTCAGCGCCAGGCTCATGCCGGGAACCGCACCCCGGCCCAGGCG
>RFPX01000312.1 GCA_009925955.1 Betaproteobacteria bacterium | reverse complement strand
CCAATGGCGAAGACCACGTTGGCCATCAGGCCGCGGTTCTCAATCGTGGGAAATCCGTCTGGGGCCTGAATCATCCAAACACGTGCCGACAGTTGGATGGGCGCGCGGTCGGGAACGGGCGGCCCGATGATGAAGTCGTGCGCCTGTTCAGCGGCCCCTGCCAGGGTGCTCCAAACCGGTGCGGCGGCCGCGGCACCCACGCCGCAGGCCGCAACGATCAAGCGCCGTCGCCCGCTTTGCAAGGGTGTGTTCAGCCGCTCAACGGTGGGTGCTGGGCAGCAGCCGTTCGCTTTGATCGACTTCACCGGCGGAGTCCAACTCAATGGCCACCTGGGTACACACGGCACGGCACAGGGTGGCCACGCGCTCGCTTTGCAGCCGGTAGTAGATCTGGGTACCCTCGCGGCGCTTGGCCAGGATGCCACTGCGGTAAAGGGTGCCCAGGTGCTGCGACATGTTGGGCTGGGTGGTGTCGATCAACTCCAGCAGCTCTGACACGTTCTTCTCTTCTTGGCACACCGCGCTGATGATCTTCAGCCGCACGGGCGTGGACAGGATCGAAAACAGCTCGGCCGCCGACTCGAAGACGCGGTCTTGGTCGAGTTCCGGCTCCAGCTCGGAGGAGGACTGGTTCATCGTTGCAGTATATGCAGGCGCACGAATCTATGGTGCATCACGGGCGTGCGGTGCACGGATCCAAGGTCCATCATGGTCTGCCGGCAGGACGTGCCTCAAACCGGTAATGATCGCGATCCAACACCGCAGCCACGGCGCTGACCTCTTCCGGGAACAGGCCCAGGTTCAATTCGGTGCTGCAGTAGTCGACCATTCCGCGCAGCAGGCCGGCCGTGTTGATCTTGCCCATCGGGCGGTAGATGGCACTGCCGTCACCCCCCACCTTGCGCGCATGGCAGGCGCTGCAGCGGTGCTCGGCCATCAGCTTTTCGCCCATGGCCAAGTCAGCCCCCTTGAACAAGCGCTGCGGCTGTGCGTGAGCCACGGGCAGCGCCGCGAAGGCCAGCAGGGCCACGACCACGGCAGGGACAGAGGCGAACCGCCCGACGAGGGCCAAGAGGGTTTTCACGATGGCACGAGGCCCCAAGGCCCAGTAGATTCAAGTCGGCTGATATTTGACAGCGGTATGAGCTTAGACACAAGCCGTTCATGATGCCGTCTCCGCGGCTCCAAAGCTGTCACACAATACCGTCGCATTCAACTCAGGAGTAGCGTCCATGCGGATTTCGCACCTTTTGGCGGGCTGGGCCATTGCACTTGGCGCCACGGGCGTTCATGCCCAAACCGATGTGAACCTCGCCCGAAACCTGGCGGCCACCTGCGCCAACTGCCACGGCACCAACGGCCAAGCCGTGGGCAAAGATGTCAAGCCCTTGGCGGGCGTTCCCGCGGCCAACATCGTGGCCCTGATGGCCGCCTACAAGGCGGGCGCCATCCCGAACACCACCATCATGCACCAGATTGCCAAGGGCTACTCCGACGACCAGATCAAGTTGATCGCCGGGTACTTCGCCGCCCAGAAGCCGGCCCAGAAGTGAAGGAACACGCCATGACGACGCATACGATCTCACGCCGCCGCATCCTGGGTGCCGGCACGGCCCTGACCGGCCTGTCACTGGCCGGTTGTGCCACCACCGCCTCCGGCCCCTCCATCGGCCGGGTGGTGGTGATTGGCGGCGGTTTTGGCGGCAGCACGGCCGCGCACTACCTGAAGATGTGGGGCGGCAACATCGACGTCACACTGGTGGAGCGAAACGCCAGCTTCATTTCCTGCCCCATCTCCAACCTGGTGTTGGGCGGCTAC
>RFPX01000311.1 GCA_009925955.1 Betaproteobacteria bacterium | reverse complement strand
CGCATGCGGTCGTGGCTGAGCACGCGCAGGGCGCCGCGCAGAAAGCCCGCCTCGCCCTCCACCACGGCCAGTCGCTGGCCGTGCACGCCATCGCGAACCAGGCCATGGCGGGCGTCTTCACGGCGCGCCTCGGCGCTGGTCCATGCACGCTGGCCACGGGCTTGCGACCACGATTCGGTCAACAGCTGGGCCACCCGCTCGGCGTCTTGGATGGCGCGCAGCGTGGGCTGTGGATGCTTCAGATGCCAGGCCCGTGCATGCGGCCACAACTGCAGGTAGGGGATGCGGGACTGCGGTTCGATTTCCAGGGTGACGTCACCTTGACCGGCTTCCCCCACGCGAAGGTTGGCCCCGGTGATTCGGCTATAGGGAATGTTGAAGGTCACGGTCAGCACAATGCCGATGCGCATCACCACCCGACGGTTGGTCAGGGTGTAGAGCGTGTGCCGTGCGCTCAACCAAGCCAAGGCCCACACGATCAGCAGACCGCTGCCGGCCAGCACCAGAAAGGGTGCCATGCCCTTGGCCAGCTCGAGCATGGTGAGCCCGTCTTCGAGCAGGAAGCCCAAGCGCAACACGCCGATGAGGGCGAAGTACAGCAGCAGCTTGCGCAGGTGAAAAGCCTCGCGCGCCAGGAGGCGCCATTGCGGCGCGCCTTGCCACAAGATGCGCTCGCCCGGGGGCAGCTCTTGTGGCAACCCCGGCACCGGCTCTTCGTCGTGCTCCTGCAGCAGCCCAGCCGAATGGCTGTGGTGCTGCCGCAGGGGCTCAGGCGTGCTGCGAACCGGCTTCATACCAGGGGCTCTGCCCGTGAAGGTTCGGCATACAGCGTGCCGCCGCCGAAGTAGCCCGCCACCTTTTCCTCCTCCAAGAAGGTGATCTGGTCGGCTTGCTTGAGGGCCGGAACGTCTTCAAACTGGTGGCCCAACACGGCTTGCACCTTCACGCCTGAGCGGGTGATTCGGCAAAAGGGCATGGGCACCATGACCTGGCGGCCACTGTGGGTCTTCACCTCCAGGTAGCGGAACATCACCTCGGCGGTGTCCACCCACAGGTCGGTGACCACGCCGCCCGACTCGTCGTCCGCGCCCACGATGGTCATGCCACGGGGGTCTGCGTCCTGGTGGGCCACGTTGTAGTCGGTGGCCACCCGCAGCGGAATGATCTTGACCTTGCCATCCCAGGTGAGGTCGGGCACGTCGGCACGGCGGGCATAGGCCCCTGGGCCGATGCCATCGAGCATCGGATTGCCCGTGGGCACCAGCGGCGCACCCTTCCACGGGTGCGCAGGCACGGCGGCCAGGTTGACCTCGTGGTCGTGGATCACATGCGTGGGCTGTGTGGCCTCACCGCCATGCGCCAGCAGGTAGGTCTTGGGCTCCGGTACCGGCCAGCCCATGATCTTTTGCTGTCGTGCGCCGTCATCGATCATGGGATAGCCCTCGCGGTGGCTCTCCTTCTGAAGGTAGACGATCAGCCCGAAAAAGAAGGCCCAAAACAGATACAGCACGAGTTGCGCCACATCGACATACTGCGTGATGGCTCCGGTTCCCATAGGGATCTCCTCAATGACGACCTAGCCGGGGAATTCGGCCAGGCCAAACTTGCCGGCTTGCGCCGACTCGGTACTGCGGGTGCGCTTGCGCACCAGGGGCCCCAGTGCAATCAGGGCCAAGAACAGCAACAACAATTCGATGGCATACACCGTGCCGTAGCCGGTGGCCGGGTGTTGGAGGGCCGGGCCGAAGGAGCCGTCTGCAGCCAAGGCCGCCGCCGCATCCCGCACGGTGCCGCCCAGGCCAATGGACACGCCCGCTGCGGTGGCCTG
>RFPX01000032.1 GCA_009925955.1 Betaproteobacteria bacterium | reverse complement strand
TGGTGGTCGTCGGTGCGCTTGCCTTCCTCGTAACGGCCCTTCAAGCCAGTGCTGTAGAAGGTGGCGGCGTTCGAGGACTCATCAGCGCCGAACAGGTCGATGGTGACGGAGAAGTGGAAGTTGAGGTAACGCTGGATGGTCGGCAGGTCGATCACACCGGCTTCGCGCAGCTTCTTCGGGTCATCCGTCTTCAGCTCGTTCATCGCCTGGCAGGTGCGGGTGATCACACGGCCCACGCCCGACTCGCCCACAAACATGTGGTGAGCCTCTTCGGTCAGCATGAACTTGGTGGTGCGGGCCAGCGGGTCGAAAGCCGACTCGGCCAAGGCGCACAACTGGAACTTGCCGTCGCGGTCGGTGAAGTAGGTGAACATGAAGAAGGACAGCCAGTCAGGCGTCTCTTCATTGAAGGCTTCCAAGATGCGGGGGTTGTCTTCCTGGCCCGAACGACGCTCGAGCAGCGCCTCGGCTTCTTCACGCCCGTCGCGGCCGAAGTGCTTGTGCAGCAGGTAGACCATGGCCCACAGGTGACGGCCTTCTTCCACGTTGATCTGGAAGAGGTTACGCAGGTCGTACATGCTGGGCGCGGTCAGGCCCAGGTGGCGCTGCTGCTCCACTGATGCGGGCTCGGTGTCGCCTTGCGTGACGATGATGCGGCGCAGGTTGGCGCGGTATTCGCCGGGAACGTCGTTCCAGGCCTTTTCGCCCAGGTGGTCGCCGAAGTGAATCTTGCGGTCGGCTTCACCGGGGTTCAGGAAGATGCCCCAGCGGTAGTCGCGCATCTTCACGTGGCCGAACTGGGCCCAGCCTTGCGGGTCCACCGAAACGGCCGTGCGCAGGTACACGTCCATATTGGTGGAGCCTTCAGGGCCCATGTCGTCCCACCAGTTGATGAAGTTGGGCTGCCAGCCTTCGAGCGCACGCTGCAGGGTGCGGTCTTCGCTGAGGTTGACGTTGTTGGGGATCTTTTCGCTGTAGTTGATGCCGGTGGTCATGTTGCTTGCTCCAGAAAAATATAGATCAGTTGGGGACAGAGCTCAGTCGCTTCGCTCCATCGGTCTGCCCCCAAAACCTTCAGATCGGGACAGAGCTCAGTCGCTTCGCTCCATCGGTCTGTCCCGCAAAGTCATCACACTCGGTTGAAGTCGAATGCAGCCTTGTCGCCCTTGCCGTAAACCTTCAAGGCGCCCTTTTCGCCAACAGCGTTGGGACGCTGGAAGATCCAGTTTTGCCAGGCGGTCAGGCGGCCAAAGACGCGGGTGACCATGTTTTCCTTGCCGTTGAAGCGCAGGTTGGCTTCCATGCCGGTCAGGGCGTCGGGGCTCATGGCCACGCGCTCCTCGATGGCGATGCGCACCTCGTCGGCCCAGTCGATGTCATCGGGGTTGCTGGTGTTCAAGCCCAGCTTGAAGGCCGCATCGGCATCCAAGGGCTTGCCCACCACCGCACGCACGGCCTCCATGGCAGGGGCTTCGTTGTAGAAGCGGCGCTGCAGGCGGCTCTCATCGGTGGCCATCGGGTAGGTGCCGAAGTTCAGTTCACCCACCGTCAGCACGGGCGCCTTTTCGGGCGCATCGGGCAGGGCCAGGTGGTAGATGCGGTCGCAGGCCAAGGCCAGTTCCAGGAAGGTGCCGGCAAAGCACGAGCCTTCTTCGACCAGGGCAAACAGGCTGCGCGAAGAAACATCCAGGCGCGAGAGCGTGCGGCGCAGCAGGCCGGTGGTTTCACGTACGAACCAGTGAGACTGGTGGGCCGCCAGCACCGAATCCATCGCCAACACGGCAGCCGAATCACCCTGGGTCTTGATCAGCCAGGTTCCGATGTCCAGCTCGTTGGTGCGCATGTTCAGGATGGCGTCTTCCAGCTCACGGGCCAACTGCAGCGGGTACCAGTTCGAACCGGCGGCCTCGATGCCCGCCACATCGGTGGGCTGGGCGCCGGTCGGGGCCTTCACGGTGAAGGTGGCCACGCGCTTGGCGCGGTCGATCTCGACCGTCACGTTCGTGTAGCGCAGCGCATCGGCTTCGATCACGCGGTTCAACGGGGTCAGGGCCACACCCTTGGCGTTGGCCGGGCGGTCGCTCTGGGCGGCCAGCTCGAGCGCACGCTCTTGCACACGGGCAGCAAACTGCGCGGGCTTGACGATTTCGTCCACCAGGCGCCAGTCCTTGGCCTTTTGGCCGCGCACGCCTTCGTTGGTCGTGCAGAAGATGTCGGCCAGGTCGTGGCGCACCTTGCGCTTGTCGGTCACGCGGGTCAGGCCGCCGGTGCCGGGCAGCACGCCCAGCAGAGGAACTTCCGGCAGGCTCACGGCACTGGCGCGGTCATCGATCAAGATGATCTCGTCACAGGCCAGGGCCAGCTCGTAGCCGCCACCAGCGCAAGCACCGTTCACCGCGGCCAGGAACTTCAGGCCACTGAAGCGGCTGGAATCTTCCAGGCCGTTGCGGGTTTCGTTGGTGAACTTGCAGAAGTTCACCTTCCAGCCGTGGCTGGATACGCCCAGCATGAAGATATTGGCGCCCGAGCAAAACACCTTGTCCTTGCCCGAGGTCACCACCACGGTGCGCACTTCGGGGTGCTCGAAGCGAATGCGGTTGATCGCGTCGTTCAACTCCACATCCACGCCCAAGTCGTAGCTGTTGAGCTTGAGCTTGTAGCCCGGGCGCAGGCCGGCGTTCTCGTCGAAGTCGGCCTTCAACGTGGCCACGGGGCCTTCAAAGCTCAGCTTCCAGTGGCGGTACTGGCTCGGGTTGGTTTCGTAGTTGACGCGTTGGTCTTGGCTCATGGTGGTCTCCTCGCTCGGTGTGGGTTGCCGTGACTGGGTGGTCAGGTCCTGGGTTCGCTGCTTCGTTCTGCCTCGCCAACAACCTGCATCACAGTGCAGGCGTTCAGCATGAGTTGAACTTTAATGCAGTTTATTTCCCCTGTCAACAACCAGTTCATGCATTTTATTTCACATCAGGGTCAGCGCCGAGAACTGCGCTCACGCCGGCAACCCCAAGGCCCCGCGCATCACCTCGCGCAGCTTGGCAAAGGTGGCATCCAATGGTTGCGTCGACGTATTCACGCTGAACTCAGCCTTGCCGTAGAAGGCCGCACGCCCCGACAAAATGCTGCGCAGGTCTTCCATCGCCTCCTTGCTCGCCGACATCGGCCGCATGTCGCCTTGGGCAATCACGCGCTTCATGTGGTCCTCAGCGTCAGCTTGCAACCACACCGTGGTGCAGTGGGACAGCAAGAGGTTGAAGGTGGCCGCATCACTGACCAATCCACCTGGCGTGGCGATCACCGCTTCGGGGTAGATCTGAATGGCCTCTTCCAGTGCTCGCCGCTCATAGCGCCGATAGGCGTTCTGACCGTAAAGCCCCTGGATCTCGGCTATGGAGCAGCCTGCGAATTTCTCAATCTCGCGGCTGAGCTCGACAAAGGTGAAACCCAGGTCCTCAGCCAGCATGCGCCCCAGCGTGGACTTACCCGCCCCACGCAGACCGATCAAAGCAATGCAGGAGCTTCTGGCATGAGCGCCGCCCGTGCCCAGCAGTTCACCCACGGCCAGCCGGACGCGGCGCAAAGCGGCCTCGTCGCGCCCACTGAGCAGTTCGCGCAACAGCAGCCACTCCGGGTTGGCGGTGGTCACATCACCGATGAGCTCGGCCAGCGAGCACTGCAGCGCCTGCGCCACCTGCTGCAAAACCAGAATAGACGCGTTGCCCACGCCGTACTCCAGGTTGGCCAGGTGCCGCTCAGATACGTCGGCCAGGGACGCCAGGGCCTTGCGGGTCATGCCCCGGCGCGAACGCAGGGCTCGCACCCGCTCTCCGAGCGACAACAAGAACGGGTTCTTGGTGTGGTCCTGGGCCTCGGACTCGGCGGCATCGGGGGCATGCACACCGTCATCGATGAATGCCGGGGCGCCCTGTGATGGGTTTTTCTTGTCTTTCATAGCATGCACTATAGTGCTTGACATTGGGTTCAAGCGGTCTTAAAGTTCCCGTAAGCACAATACTTCATATCCCCAAAGTGCACAAGCCTGGCCGTCAAGGCCGGTCAAACGAAATACAGGCCCCAGGAGACAACCGTGAGCCCAGCCCCCGCCCCCACTGTCAGCGCCCCCCCTTCGTGCTTCAACTTCGCTGAGCACCTGCTGAAGATCAACGAGAGCCGCGGCACCAAGCCCGCCTTTGTCGACGACACCGAAGCCCTGAGCTACGCCGACCTGGCCCGCCGAGTGCAGGGCGTCAGCGCTGCCTTGCGCCAATTGGGCATACGCCGAGAAGAGCGGGTGCTGCTGCTGATGCACGACTGCAGCGACTGGCCGGTGGCCTTCCTGGGTGCCATGCACGCTGGCGCGGTGCCGGTGGCCGTGAACACACTGCTCACGGCCGATGACTACGCGTACATGCTGGAGCACAGCCGCGCCCAGGCCGTACTGGTGTCGGCTGCGCTGCTCCCGACGCTCACGCAAGCCCTGGCCCAGGCCACCCAGCATGAAGTCCAGCATGTGGCCGTCTCACGCCCCACCGGCGCGCTGCCGGAACCGGCCGCCACCCTCCACTACTCGGACTTCAAGGCCTGGTTCGCCACACCTGCGGCGCAGCCCGCCCCCACCCATCCCGACGACCCCGGCTTTTGGCTCTATTCCAGCGGCAGCACGGGTCGACCCAAGGGCACCGTACACACCCACGCCAACCCCTACTACACCAGCGAACTCTATGGTCGCCATCTGCTGAAGGTCACCGAAGACGATGTGTGCTTCAGCGCTGCCAAACTGTTCTTCGCCTATGGTTTGGGCAACGGCCTGACCTTTCCGCTCAGCGTGGGCGCGACCACCGTCTTGTTGGCTGACCGCCCCACCCCCGAAGCCGTGTTCAAGCGCTGGACCGAAGGGGGCGCTGGAGCGCCAGGGCTCAAGCCCACCATCTTCTTTGGTGCACCCACCGGCTACGCCGGGATGCTCGCCCACCCTCAGCTGCCCAACAAAGCACAGACGATGCTGCGCATGGCCTCCTCCGCTGGTGAGGCCCTGCCCGCTGAGCTGGGTGAGCGCTTCAAGCAGCACTTCGGCGTGGACATCGTCGACGGTATCGGATCGACTGAAATGCTGCACATTTTCCTGAGCAACCGGCCCGGGCAGGTTCGCTACGGCACCACGGGGTGGCCTGTGCCAGGCTATGAGATCGAGCTGCGTGGCGAAGACGGTGGCGCCGTGCCCGAAGGTGAACCCGGCGACCTCTACATCAAGGGTCCCTCATCAGCGCTCATGTATTGGGCCAATCGTGAAAAGAGCCGCGAGACGTTCCAGGGTGGCTGGACCAAGAGCGGCGACAAGTACGTGCGTAACGCTGACGGCACCTACACCTACAGCGGCCGCAGCGACGACATGCTCAAGGTCAGCGGCATCTATGTCAGCCCCTTCGAGGTGGAAGCCACGCTGGTACAGCACCCGGCCGTGTTGGAAGCGGCGGTCATCGGCAAGGAAGATGAAGAGGGCTTGACCAAGACCAAGGCCTTCATCGTCCTCAAGCCTGGCCAACAGGCCACGGAGGCCGAGCTCAAGTCGTTTGTCAAGGACCGTCTTGCGCCCTACAAGTACCCCCGTTTCATCGAGTTTGTGGGCGACTTGCCCAAGACGGCCACGGGCAAGATTCAGCGGTTCCGCTTGCGGGAGCGGGAGCGAGCGGCGTTGGCCCGGCTACACTCGTCAGATGGACGGGAAAGTACCTGACAACGCCTTTGTTCGCTTCATCAACCTGATGAGGGCCATCTCGGTCCTGCCCGCCGGCGTGACCCTGGACCCCCAGGAAGAGCGGCTGATGCATGAATTGGGCTTTCGCTGGGGGCGGGGTGAGACCGTGACCGTTCTAGCCGCCATGAACATGCTCTCAGGCGCCAGCCCAAGCACCGTGCAGCGCCGCCTGAAGACCCTGCGCGCAAAGGGACTGGTGGACATCCAACCCTCGGCAGATGACGCCCGTGTTCGCCACGTGGTGGCCACCGCCAGCGGGCGCTGCTACTTTGCGCGGATGAGCGAACTCATGCACAAGGCCGTTGGGAACCGTTGACGGCGTCGCTGCTTGTCGAGGGTTCTGCGCTTTGTGACCAGGCCAGGCCAGCACCATGAACATGATCGTGACCACCCTGGCCATGGCCACTGGGTTGATCATCCTGGCGATCGGCAACGAATACCTGTTGCAATGGACCGAGGTCACCAACGGCGTGAATTGGATCTACCTTCCAGCGGGTTTGCGCATGTGCTACGCGCTTGTGCTGCCGCTGCAGGGCACCTTGGCCATCTTCTTGGCCAGCGTAGCGCTGGCGTCGCGCGACCCCTCTCTCAGCGGCCTGCTGATCGTCCTTGGGGCGGGCGTCACGGCAGCGGGCCCGCTGCTCGCCAGGGTCGTGGCGATGACACGCCTGGGGCTTCAACCCAACCTCGAAAACCTGACCGCTCGAATGCTGTGGACCATGGCCGCCATCTTCGGTCTGTTCAGCAGCACCCTGCATCAGGCCTACTATGCATGGCTTGGCCGGGAGCCCGCTTGGGTTTCGATGTGGATTGGTGACACCTTGGGCTGTCTGCTGTGCCTGTACGGCTTGAAAGCGGCCATGTCCTTGTGGCGACGGATGTCAATGAACTGAAAGCTGTCATGCGCTATCTTCACACCATGGTGCGGGTCACCAACGTTGAGCAGTCTCTGGCCTTCTACCGCGATGCACTCGGCCTACAAGTCCTGCGCGAGTTCTCGAGCGAGCAAGGGCGCTTTACCCTGATCTATCTGGCCGCGCCCGGAGACGAACAGGCCCAGATCGAGTTGACGTACAACTGGGACCCTGAGGCGTACACCGGAGGCCGCAACTTCGGCCACATCGCATTTGCCGTGGATGACATCTATGCGATGTGCCAAAGGCTCCAGAGCCACGGTGTTCTGATCAACCGTCCCCCAAGGGATGGGCGCATGGCCTTCGTGCGCAGTCCGGACCAAATCAGCGTGGAGTTGTTGCAAAAGGGGACACCGCTCCCCCCAGCCGAGCCTTGGATCAGCATGCCCAACACCGGAACGTGGTGACCACTTCCCGCCCCCGGGACGCCTTCACCCATCGACATGACCTCGGCCACGGGATTGGATGACAGCGACGGCGCGGGGACGATCGCGCGTCAACGGGTGCTGCTGGTCATCACCAAAGGAGATCTTGGTGGTGCCCAAGCCCATGTCGTGGAACTATGCCGATCCCTCAGCGCAACCGTTGAATTCGCAGCCGTCATCGGCGGGGATCCAGGATCCCACCTAGAGCGACAGCTGGACCTCCTGGGCGTGAAGACCCTGAGTGCCCCACGCCTGCAGAATTCCCTCAACCCGATCCACCTCGTTTCAGCGGTGATCGACCTGCTGTTGGTGATGCGGCGGGTAAGGCCCGACGTGGTGCATGCACACAGCGCCGTGGCCGGCGTGGTGTCTCGAATTGCGGCGCGCTACCTGGGATTGCCCGTTGTCTACACGGTGCACGGCTTCGGATTCAAGCCCGAAGCGAAGCGGTTGGCCAGGTGGCATGCCCGGTTGGCAGAGACCGCCTTGGCGGCCTGGACAACCCGGATGGTGTGTGTCTCGCGCCATGAGCTGAAGTGGGCGGAGCAACTGCCCATAGAGGCTGAGCGCGTTTGCGTGGTTCCCAATGTGGTGTCGAACTGCGCGCCACTGAGCGACCCATGCGCAAGCCCCACGGTGGTGATGGTGGCCCGCATGGCACCGCCCAAGCGGCATGACTTACTCCTACATGCCAGTGTCCTTCTGGCGCAAAGGGACGTGCGCCTGCCCACCATGCTCGTGGGCAGTGGCCCTGATGAATCCAAGCTCAAGCACTTGGCCAGCGCGCTCTCGCTGCATCACATCACGTTCTCGGGCGATCGGACCGACGTTGCGCACCTGCTTGCACAGCACTCCATCTTTGTGTTGGTGTCAGACCATGAGGGCATGCCCATCTCCATCATCGAAGCCATGCGCGCTGGGATGGCGATCGTGGCCACTCGGCTGCCCGGTGTGCAAGAGTTGGTCGAACACGAACACAGCGCACTCCTCGTGGATGCCGATCCGACGACGTTGGCTGATGCCTTGATGAGATTGGCGCAAGACGCCCCTCTCCGAGAGCGTTTGGGTAGGGCCGCGCGCACACGGTATGAGCAGCAGCATCAGCCCGAGCAAGCTGCCGCGGCCATGCAGGACATCTATGAAGAAGTCCCGCTCATACCCAACAACAGTTGGCCGTTCGCCCGGCACAGACACAGCCCCGTGGGGGGTGGTGTCGGGCGGCCCCGATCAAGCTGGACACAATTGGTCTGGACAGCAGCCGGCATGTTGTGGTTTGTCCTGGCCTGGCGCCTGAGCCTCTGGCTAGAGTCCACCCAAGTGGTCACATTTGTCTTTGGCCAAACCCTTTTGGCGAGTCTGATCCCCTATGCAGTGGCCTGTCACCTCGTGTACACCGGCACGCGACTGCCGGCTGCCGAGCGGACCGGATTGGTTTTGGTGACCTCGGTCGTTCCGTTTGCCTTGATGCCCCTGTTCTTTGCATTGGCGCAATCGCCCTACTCCCGAGGTGCCCTGTTGTTGGGCTTCGTGCTGACCGTCCTGTGGTTCGGGCTGACCTGGCGGTGGCTGCAGCCTTTCAAAGCACCGACATTGGTGTACTGGCGCGACGACCAGCGCAGAGCCCTGCGCAAGGTGCTGGAAGGCGTGGGAATCGACATGGCCCGTCTGATGCAAGGGGCCACCGCACTGAAGCTGATCCGATGGCCCCGGCACTGGGAGCATGCCCCCAACAAGGTTCCACGGCAGTTGGCCGTTAATGCCGCTCTGCACCGAATGTCAAGGTCGAGCCCCAATCGTGCGGACCATGACGTGCTCAGTGCCTTGAAGCTGCGCGGCATTCGTCTGTACACGCCCGAAGCAGTGGCCGAAGCGCTTTCTGGCCGCATTCCAGCCACCCTCATGGCCACCGAGTCTTGGCAGCCCGAGGGCGATGCACGCTACGACCTGGTCAAGCGGGCGATGGACGCCACCCTTGTGCTGCTCACGCTGCCGATATGGCTTCCCCTGACCCTGGTGGTGGCGGTGTTGGTTCGCATCGACAGTCCCGGACCGGTTCTGTTCAGCCAATGGAGAGCGGGGAAGGACGGACGACCGTTCTTGCTGCACAAGTTTCGCAGCATGCGGCACGAAGACACCACGCAGGCGGCGCAGTTCGCTCAACGGGATGACAAGCGCGTGACCCCGTGGGGACGAATCATGCGCCGAACGCGCTTGGACGAGTTGCCACAGCTGTGGAATGTTCTGATGGGAGACATGAGCTTGATCGGGCCGCGGCCGGAGCAAATGGCGTTTGTCGACCAGTTCGCGGGAGAAATCCCGAGCTACCCGTATCGGCATCTGGTCAGACCTGGCCTAACCGGGTGGGCACAGGTTCACCAGGGCTACGCCGCTGGTCCGGAAGAGACCGCGATCAAGCTCAGCTACGACCTGTACTACGTGGTTCACTACAGCTTGGCCATGGACCTCTTGATCTTGGCCAAGACCGTGGGAACGGTCATTTCCGGCCGAGGTTCACGATGACCCCCCGCCTGAACCGCTGAATCACGGCTCCAGCGTCAACGACGCAGCCCACATCGCGGTCGCGCCTTGCAAGATGGTCACGAGGGCCACAAAGAGCCACAGGTGCACGGACGAATCCACGCCCAGCAGGGGTGGCAGTACCAAGGCGGGCAGTTGGATCAAGTTAGACCCAATGCACAAGCGGCTGAAGGTAGAGGCGGCCGCACCCTGCGCCAGGAAGGGTCGGTAGGCCACCGTCGCCACGAGGATGGCGCCCCATTGCCACACCGCCACGGGCAGGATGTAGGGCTTCAGGCCGACCCATTCAGGTGAAAGCCATCCCGATGAAGCGCCCAGATCAGCCAAAAACGCCAACGCGATCAGGGCAGCAGAGGCCAGTGCGATGACCCAGCCCCCTGCAGGACGGCGAGCCGTAGGACGGCTCAGCACACCTTGACTCCATCCGGCGCTGACCAGGGCAGGGATGAATCCCAGCACCCTGAGGGACAGCAGAAGAAACGCAGCAGCAGCCGCGCCGTAAAGC
>RFPX01000310.1 GCA_009925955.1 Betaproteobacteria bacterium | reverse complement strand
GCGGGCTCGGGTGGACCGCATCGTGGTGGTGGACTGCCTGGAGTCCACCCAGGTGGCACGGGTGATGGCGCGCTCGGGCCTGCCCGCCGCAGAGGTTCATCGCATCATGGCCAGCCAAGCCACGCGGGCGCAGCGGCGTGAGGTGGCCGACGCCCTCATCTACAACGAGGACCTGAGCCTGGCCGCCCTGGAGCGGGTGGTGCAAGGCCTGTGGGTGCACTGGCACGGCAGCGCTGTGAAACAATGAAGCGATGACACACGGACCGCTGCGCTGCTGTTGCGGCGGGCCGCCCTGCACTGGCCGCCCTTGATCCTCTACGAATACCCCCTCAACGAAGGCTCCCGGACCCTGTTGCGCCTGGAGCGGCTGTTCGCACGGCTGCAGCTGCTGGTGTCGCGCGGCGGTGAGGTGGACCACCACCACGCCCTGATGACGGTGTTTGAGGTGATGGAGTTGCTGGGCCGCTCCGACCTCAAGGGCGACATGATGCGGGAGTTGGACCGCCAGCGCCTGGTGCTGCAAAGCTACCGCGACAACCCGGCCGTGGCCAGTGAGCCGCTGGAGCAGCTGATTTCGCAGTTCAGCGAAGCCTTCGAGGCGCTCAACCGCCTGAGTGGCAAGTTGGGCTCGGAGATCACCTCCAACGAGTGGCTGATGGCCTTGCGTGGGCGCTCGGCGGTACCGGGCGGCACCTTTGAATTCGATGCGCCCGGCTACCACGCCTGGCTGCACCGCGACGCGGGCACGCGCCGCAGCGACCTGCAGCGCTGGACGGCCGGCCTTCAAGCCGTGGCCCAAGGTGTGCGGTTGATCATGGGGCTGGTGCGCGAATCCGGCCAGGCCGTTCGGGCGGCAGCCCCGGGGGGCCAGTTCCAGCAAAGCCTGCCCCAGGGCAAGCCCTACCAACTGCTGCGCCTGAAGCTCGACGACCGCTTGGAGCTGGTGCCGGAAATCACCGGCCACCGGCTGATGGTGTCGGTTCGCTTCCTGCGCGCCGACACCGAGGGGCGCTTAAAGCCCGCCGGCGAGGATGTGAACTTCGAGTACGCACTGTGCAGCTGAGCGGCGGCGGGGCTGCGGGCCGGTGTTCGCCGCGCCCGGCGCTGTCAGCCCAAATCCGGGAAAACCCGAGTTCTTGATGGGACGCCCCTTGAAGGGGCCGACCGCGTCCCTATAATGGTTTGGTAGCACTCAAAACGTTCGAGTGCTAACAGCAGCCCAGGCGGTACCGTCGGGCTGCTCCCCATGACCTCAGACCGTTGGGCCTGATGGGCTTCGAACGGTTCGAAACTGTTTTTTCTCAAGGAGATGGTATGAAGCTGCGTCCCCTGCACGATCGCGTGATCGTCAAGCGCCTGGAAAACGAAACCAAGACCGCCTCGGGCATCGTGATCCCCGACAACGCCGCCGAGAAGCCCGATCAGGGTGAAGTGCTGGCCGTGGGCCCTGGCAAGCGCAACGACAAGGGCGAGTTTGTGGCCCTGAACGTGAAGGTCGGCGACCGCGTGCTGTTTGGCAAGTACAGCGGCCAGACCGTCAAGGTTGACGGCGACGAGCTGCTCGTCATGCGCGAAGAAGACCTCTTCGCCGTGGTCGAAGCCAAGTGATTTGCGTGATTAACGTATTGGAGATATAGAAAAATGGCAGCAAAAGACGTGATTTTCGGCGGTGATGCCCGCGCCCGCATGGTTGAAGGCGTGAACATCCTGGCCAACGCCGTGAAGGTGACCCTGGGCCCCAAGGGCCGTAACGTGGTGCTCGAGCGCTCCTTCGGCGCCCCCACCGTGACCAAGGACGGCGTGTCCGTGGCCAAGGAAATCGAGCTCAA
>RFPX01000309.1 GCA_009925955.1 Betaproteobacteria bacterium | reverse complement strand
AGCAGGCCCAGCAAGCCGCGGCGGTCGGCCCGGACGGGCGTGCCGGTTCTACGGTGTTGCTGGCCGGCTTGGAGCACCTGGACGACCGCTACTTGAAGGCCGTGGGCTACACGACCAAGAGCAAGCGCGGCGGACAAAGTGCGTCGGGCCTGCCCAAGATGGTGCTCATTGGCGATATCGTGGGTGACGACGAAGACGCTGTCGCCCGCGCAGCCTCTGAAGTGGTGCGCTTGGCCAATGGCCGCAGTGGCGAAGGATTTGTGGCCGTCAGCGCCGATGCGCGCAAGAAGTTCTGGTTGGACCGCAAACGCACCGCCGCCATCGCACGCCACACCAACGCCTTCAAGGTCAATGAAGACGTGGTCATCCCCTTGCCTCGGATGGGCGAGTACACCAACGGGATCGAGCGCATCAACATCGAGCTGTCCTTGCGCAACAAGCTCCAGCTCGTGGACGCACTGCAGGCCTTTTTGAGCAAGGGGCAGCTGCCCCTGGGCCGAGGCGACGATGCCGGCGAGATTCCGTCGGCTGAGCTGCTCGGCGATCGCGTGCAGCAGGCGCTGGCGCTGCTGGAGGAAGTCCGCACGCTGTGGTCGTCTTGGTTGCAAGGCTTGGACCAAGTGCCGGCCGGCGGCAACCGCACCGTGTTTGAAGACCTGCAGGACGCCACCCTGCGCGCGTCCTGGAAGCTGCAGGTGCGCAAGCCGCTGCAGGGGATCTTCGGCGGTGCTGCCTTCGAGCCCATTTTGCAGGCCTGCCAGCGTATTCATGGGGAGGTCTTGCGCGGCCGGGTTTGGGTGGCCTTGCACATGCATGCCGGTGACGGCAACGTGCACACCAACATCCCGGTGAACTCGGACAACTACGAAATGCTGCAGACCGCCCACGAGGCGGTGGCCCGCATCATGGCCTTGGCGCGCAGCTTGGGTGGTGTGATTTCG
The DNA here is from genome assembly GCA_009925955.1 of Betaproteobacteria bacterium. Taxonomy (GTDB): domain Bacteria; phylum Pseudomonadota; class Gammaproteobacteria; order Burkholderiales; family Burkholderiaceae_C; genus RFTU01. The sequence goes on along the minus strand of RFPX01000309.1, from coordinate 906 downwards.
GGCGAGCACGGCATTGGCATCACCAAGCTGGAGTTCCTCACCGAGGATGAATTGGCATCCTTTGCCGACTACAAGCGCCGCGTAGACCCTGAGGGCCGGTTCAACAAAGGCAAGCTGCTGCGCTCGAATGGCCACTTGGGTGACGATGTGCGTGCAGCCGACCTCAGCCATGCCTACACACCGAGCTTCGGGCTGATGGGGCATGAGTCGCTCATCATGCAGCAAAGCGACATCGGCTCGATCGCCGCCAGCGTCAAGGACTGCCTGCGGTGTGGCAAGTGCAAGCCGGTGTGCGCCACCCATGTGCCGCGGGCCAATCTGCTGTACTCACCGCGCAACAAGATTCTGGCCACCTCGCTGCTGATCGAGGCGTTTCTGTATGAAGAGCAAACACGCCGCGGGGTGTCCATTCAACACTGGGGCGAGTTCGAGGATGTGGCCGACCACTGCACGGTGTGCCACAAGTGCGCCAGCCCCTGCCCGGTGAAGATCGACTTCGGTGACGTGTCGATGAACATGCGCAATTTGCTGCGCAAGATGGGGCAAAAGACCTGGCGCCCCGGCAACGCCGCGGCCATGTTCATGCTCAATGCCACCAACCCGCAAACCATCAAGCTGGCCCGCTCACTGATGGTGGATGTGGGTATGAAGGCGCAGCGCTTGGCGCATGATGTGTTGAAACTGGCCGCCCGCAAGCAGACCAGCGCGCCGCCGGCCTCGGTGGGTGCGGCTCCCATCAAGGAGCAGGTGATCCACTTCATCAACAAGAAGATGCCCGGTGGCCTGCCCAAGAAAACCGCGCGCGCCCTGCTGGACATCGAAGACCGGGACTACGTGCCCATCATCCGCAACCCGGCCCAGGCCTCGGCCGAGTCGGAGGCGGTGTTCTACTTCCCCGGCTGTGGC
>RFPX01000308.1 GCA_009925955.1 Betaproteobacteria bacterium | reverse complement strand
TGCCCCGTGAGATCGGATCCCATCGCGCCTCCGAAAGTGTGGGTGTCTGGGTATATCACTGTTCTGATCGTCACGGGGTCTCCATCGCGCTCAAGCCCTCCGCCAGGGCTGCATTCTTCAAGCGCTGGTCAGGAGCCGTGCGAGAAACCCCATCCGATGTGTTGAGCCCCCCAGAGGATTAGGGCTTTCGCGGGGATTATCTGCACCGCCGACCGGCCTCCCCATACTTCATACCTGCAAGCAATGGGAGTCCGCTATGCCACGACAAAAGAAGACATGGAGTGAAAAGATGAAGGCAAAACCGCCTCATCACGTGATCCTTGATAGCGATTTCGCGGGAATCCCGAAGGGATCCAAGTTGCACATCTCATGTCCAATCGAGGTGGCGGCTGAGTTGAAGACGATCCCGCCAGGCTCCACCATGTCGATCCAGGCGTTCAGGCGCAGATTGGCCGAGAAAAACAACAGCGATGCAACGTGCCCCGTCTCCACATCTCTGTTCCTGCGAATCGTGGCGGAGTACGCCTGGGAGGAGTACAGCCGGACCGGAAGTACCCAGAACGTGGCCCCTTTTTGGCGGGTATTGGAATCCCATTCGCCAATGGCAAAAAAGCTGAGTTTTGATCCCGTCTGGATTGACTTGCAACGGGAACTTGAATCTTAAGGCGCGGGCGACGCCACCGTGCGGTGGGGCTGAGGTTCAGGCCGCACCGAGCCACCGCAGCATGTTGATTTCATCGTAGTACTGAGACTTCACCCGCAAGGCGCGAGGCATCCGCCCGACCTCAATGAAGCCGCAGGACTTGTACAAACTCAACGCAGGTTCATTGGTCGCTGTCACGGCGAGCGTGACCTGCTCAACGCCTGCCCACTGGGCCACCTGGTCGAGTGCGGCGAGCAGAAGCTGCTTACCGGCTCCTTTGCCGCGATAGCCCGGAGCCACGAACATGCTTCGAATGAACGCAATGTGTCGTTCCTTTGCCCCCTGCTCGCGACCTACGCCGACGACACCGATCAGGTTCCCGGCGTCAAAGCAGCCGAAGAACGTTCTCTCCTGCGAACCGCATAGCAGGCTAACGACTTGTTCAATGGTTCTGTCGCACTCCTCATCGTGGCTCGAGCCGAACGCAGTCGGGCTCTCCTGAAGGGCGAAGAGCCGCAGCGCTTGGTATGCGCCGGCATCAGACGACACGAGAGCGCGGATCTTCACTTGCGGCGAGACATGAAACCAGTTGGCGGCCCAGAAGAGATTGTTTAACTAACTCGCTCAGTTTTCAGACCCCCTGTTTTTGATGGGGCTGGGGATTCGAACCCGACTGCTAAGCGCTCAGACAACACCTCAATAGCCTGACACGCCAATCCGGCGGCAGCCAAGATCAACCTTTACAAGGATTGGACTTTTCACACCACTCCAAAAAGCGAATTACAATTCGCTTTTTTTGATATCGCCATGACACGAACATACCGCTCAAGCCAAGACCGCCAACAAGAAATCCTTTCGGCTGCCTATGATCTCCTGCTACAGGGTGGCCTCGGGGCACTCACCATGCCTCATCTGGGCTGCTGCATCTGGTTTGAGTATTGGCGGCCTGTACAGACACTTTCCATCCCGAGAGGATGTCCTCCACGCTCTGATCGTGCACGATGCTGAGCAGCTGGCCATCGAACTGCAAGGCTTTGTGGATGGCAAGGCCAACCTGGGCGATCGCATCACCAAGTGGTGCATGACACAAATCAACCGGGAAGTTCGAGAAAACACCCTGAAGCTGCGGCTTGAGATTTTGGCCATGGCGTGTCGTCACGAACCGCTGGCCGAATCTTTGGCTCAGTACGAAAAAGAGGTGTGCATGCAG
>RFPX01000307.1 GCA_009925955.1 Betaproteobacteria bacterium | reverse complement strand
GCACATGCACCGCCCTGCGGTTTACAGCGGCAACACCGCGCTGTGCTTGACTTCTTCCATTACTGCATAGGTTCGCGTTTCGCGTACGCCCGGTAACTGCCACAGCACCTCACCTGAGAACGCACGGTAGCTGTTCATGTCGGCGGTGCGAACCTTGAGCAGGTAGTCGAATCCGCCGGCCACCAGGTGGCACTCCAAGATCTCGGGCCGCACCTGCACGGCGGCCCTGAACTGCTCGAACACATTGGCGTTTGTGCGGTCCAGCAAGATCTCCACGAACACCAACATGCCCGCGCCCAACTTCAGTGGGTTTAGGCGCGCTTCGTACCCCAGGATGTAGCCTTCTCGCGTCAGGCGCTGCACCCTGGCCAGAACGGCGGTGGGTGACAACGCCACAGCCTCGGACAACTTGAGGTTGCTGATGCGCCCATCGCGCTGCAGCACCTCCAGAATGCGGCGGTCGATTCGATCCAACTCGACAAGATCGGGCATAGGCTGTCAATAGTTCAGTGGATGCTTGCAAATTTAGCAAAAAATTCTGTTCATTTTGCGGATCATGGAGATGGTCTGAACTCATCGACATGGCCATGAACGCCCGTATCGACGTGCCGCCAGCCGCTGAAAACCGCTCGACCTCGGCCCCGGGTGTCCGCTTTTGCCACGGGGGGCGGCTGGGTCCCCGGGCCGCCCTGCGCGAAGCCGTGGCCCAGGCCGCGCGCTTGCCGGAGGCTCAGGCCATGGCGCCGCTGCTGCCATTGGCCCAGGCCAGCCCGGACCTTGCCAAGCGCACCGACGCGCTTGCCCGAGAACTGGTGCGAGGCCTGCGGGATGGCCCCTCGCCAGTCGGTCGTGCCGGCCGTGTGCAGGGCCTGATGCAGGCCTTTTCACTTTCAAGCGAGGAAGGTGTCGCGTTGATGTGCCTGGCCGAGGCGTTGCTGCGCATCCCGGATGACGCGACACGCGAGGCCTTGATCCGCGACAAGATTGGCCGCGGCGACTGGCAGCGCCATGTGGAGCAGGGTGATTCGCTCTTTGTGAACGCCGCAACTTGGGGCCTGATGCTCACGGGCAAGCTGTTGGCCCCACCAAAAGATGGCCATCTGCGCGGTGCGCTGGCACGCCTGCTCATCAAAGGCAGTGAGCCCCTGATCCGACAGGCTGTGCAACTGGCCATGCAGATGCTGGGAGAGCAGTTCGTTGCGGGGGAAACGATCGAAGAGGCCCTGTCCAGCGCGCGCCAGAGGCAAGCGCAGGGCTTTTCCTACTCCTACGACATGTTGGGCGAAGCCGCCCTGACGCACGACGACGCGCAACGCTATGGGGCCGCCTACGAACAGGCCATTCATGCCATCGGCCGCGCTTCGGCGGGCCAAGGCGTCAAAGACGGACCGGGGATTTCCATCAAGCTGTCGGCCCTGCACCCACGCTACACCCGAGCACAGCACGCCCGTGTCATGAACGAGCTGTTACCGCGGGTGTTGAGCTTGGTTCAGCTGGCGCGCCACTACGACATCGGACTGAACATCGATGCCGAGGAGTCGGACCGCTTGGAGCTGTCGCTTGACCTGCTGGAAGCGCTTTGCACAGCGCCGAGCCTGGCCGGTTGGCACGGGATTGGCTTTGTGGTGCAAGCGTACGGAAAGCGTTGCCCGGCGGTGATTGACTTTCTCGTGGACCTGGCGCGTCGAACGGAGCATCGGCTCATGGTGCGCTTGGTCAAAGGTGCGTACTGGGACAGTGAAATCAAACGCGCACAGGTCGAAGGTCAGATCGACTACCCGGTCTACACCCGCAAGCATCACACTGATGTGGCCTATCTGGCCTGTGCCCGCAAACTGCTGGCTGCACCCGATGCG
>RFPX01000306.1 GCA_009925955.1 Betaproteobacteria bacterium | reverse complement strand
GTGCACCGGATATCGCACCTCAGGGCGCAAGATCTCCCACGGGTTGCCGTCGCGCATCCAGTCGTCAGGAACCTCACTCTGACGTCCGTCCACGATGCGCTGAGCAAACATGCCGTAGCGGTATCGCATGCCGTAGCCAAACGAGGGCAAGCCCAATTCAGCAAACGAATCCAGGAAGCAAGCCGCCAGGCGGCCCAGCCCACCATTGCCCAAGGCGGCATCGCCTTCAGCTTCCAGCACATCGGCCAGACTGGCACCGTGGGCTTGCAGCGCCGACTCCAAGCCCTCGCGCAGGTTCAGGGCAGACAAGGCGTTGTGCAGGGCCCGCCCCATCAGGAATTCCATGGACAGGTAGTGCACGCGGCGGCTGGTGGACGTCCCGGCTTGGGCGGCCTGCAGCCGTTCAAGCGACTTCAAGCGCTCCACATCCTCAGCCTGGGTTCTGGCCCACCGTGTCTCCAGGGTCCCCCGACAAGCTTGCGCTACTGAACGCAAGACGGCCGCCGGCGAAAGGACCACGCCCTCGGCCGACGCCCGGGTTTGGGCCTCCTCAAGTGCAGCGGTCAGCAGATCGGAGGCAGGCATGGCAAGGGACCCTATCGGAAACGTGGATGCAATTGTAGTTTTACTACATTAGGCTCGGGGCCGACTGTAATGCAAGAGCCCAGGTGCACCGGCCATTTCCAGGTTCATCTTGGTTACATCCAGGGCCCCTGGGGCGGGCCACCGCTATGTGAAGCCATGTAGATTCCACCAACCATGTACAAGCAAACAGCACAGCCTTCGGCACCAGCGGGCCGCGTGAACCATCAGGGGGCGTCGTGGCGGACCTGAAACTCAGGGGTGTGGAAAAGGCCTACGGTGCCACCCGCATCCTCAAAGGCATCGACCTCGATGTTCACGACGGCGAGTTCGTGGTCTTCGTCGGCCCATCGGGGTGCGGCAAGAGCACGCTGCTGCGGTGTATTGCCGGCCTCGAGGAAATCACGGGGGGCGAGCTGTGCATTGGTGGGCAGCGGATGAACGAAGCAGCCCCGTCAGAGCGGGGCATCGCCATGGTGTTCCAAAGCTACGCGCTGTACCCGCACCTGAACCTGTACGACAACATGGCTTTTGGCCTGCAGCTGGCCAAGCTTCCGAAGGCCGACATCGATGCGGCCGTACGCCACGCGGCACGCATCCTCCACATCGAGCATCTGTTGGAGCGCAAACCCAAGGACTTGTCCGGTGGCCAGCGCCAACGCGTGGCCATCGGCCGGGCCATCGTTCGCCAGCCCTCGGTGTTTCTGTTTGACGAGCCGCTGTCCAACCTCGACACCGCCCTGCGGGTGGAAATGCGCTACGAGTTCGCCAAGCTGCACGAGCAGCTCAAGACCACCATGATCTACGTGACACACGACCAGGTGGAGGCCATGACGCTGGCCGACCGTGTCGGCCGGGCGCGTAGAGCAAGTCGGTGCGCCCTTGGAGCTTTACCACCATCCACGCAACCGATTCGTAGCAGGCTTCATCGGCTCTCCCCAGATGAACTTCCTGCCGGCCACCGTGGTGGACGCCAGTGCCCAGCACCTGCGCGTGCGCCTGGCCGACGGTTCCAAACTGAGCTGTGCCATCGACGGCTCTGGTACGCATCCCGGCCAGGCGATCAGCCTGGGCGTGCGGCCCGAACACCTGAGCATCGCCGAGCCCCATGCCACGGAAAACCTGATCCCTGCTGAGGTCACGTTTGTGGAAGCCCTGGGGGGGACCACCGTTGCCTACTGTGCGCTGCCCGGCCAAGAGGCTCCGGCCACGGTTCAACTCAACGGCCTGGTTCAAGTCAAGGGCGGTCAAGGCCTGCGGCTGCTGGTGGATCCAGCCCTGACCTA
>RFPX01000305.1 GCA_009925955.1 Betaproteobacteria bacterium | reverse complement strand
GAGGCCAGCAGCGCCATCCTGGCCGCATCGGAAGCCCTGCTGCACAAGCCCACCGATGTGGACCACCCCAAGCGTGTGGCGGTGGCTGAGGTGGGCTTGCAGGCTGCGCTGTCGGCGGTGATCGCCGAGGTGGAACACGACCCGGCGCTGCGCTTGTCGCCCGGCATGCTGGAGCGGCTGGCGGGCATCAGTGAGGCCGAGCGCAAGATGCGCTTTGGCCGACAGCTCTACAACGAGGCGGTCAAGGGGTACAACGCCGCCTTGCAGCAGTGGCCCACGCGGCTGCTGCGCCGGCTGTTCGACCTGCAAGAGGCCGCCGCCATCTGAGCGTCACGGCCGGGTGCAGCACACTGCAGCGGCCGCACTCAGCGGTCGCCCACCATGGCGGCGGTGGCCAACAGTTCGTCAAACAGCGCCAACGTCACATGGCCGGACACCGAATACGGGTCCAGGGTGGGGCGCTCGGAGTACTTCAGCAGCATGGCCGTGTTGATGCGTGCCATGTTCACCTGCCCCATGGTCCATCCGGCAAAGCGGCGCTGGCTGATTTCTTCGTAGACCAGGAGCACCACGTCGTGGTGGCGCGTATCGCGCAGGATGCGCTGATAGAGCTGGTTGACGGCCGAGCGCCCGCCCTCCAGAACCTGGATGAACAGGCCCTCGGAGAAACACAGCATGCCGGTGATGCCCGCGTCGCCGTTGTGGCTGCGGCACTGGCGAAGCAGCAGCGAGAGCTCTTCGCCATCCACCCCTGTGGAGGCGCGGCTGCAGTACATGAGTCGAACCAACATGGCGGTGTTCCGGCAGGTGCCTTCAGTTGCGGCTCTTGTTGGCCATCAAGGCCAGAAACTCACGGCGCAGGTTGGCGTCGCGCAGGAAGGCCCCCCGCATGACCGAGTTCGTCATCACCGACTCGTCGTCCTTGACCCCACGCCAATGCATGCAGAAGTGGTCGGCCTCCATCACGATGGCCAAGCCATCGGGCTTCACGCGGTTCTGCAGCTCTTCGGCCAGCATGGTCACGGCCTCTTCCTGGATCTGCGGGCGGCTCATCACCCAATCGCAAATGCGGGCGTACTTGCTCAGGCCGATGAGGTTGGAAAACTCGTTGGGCATGATGCCGATCCACACCCGGCCGATGATGGGGCACAGGTGGTGCGAGCAGGCGCTGCGCACCTTGATGGGACCCACGATCATCAGCTCGTTCAGGCGTGAGAAGTTCGGGAACTCGGTGACCGAAGGCATGGGCACGTAGCGCCCTCGGAACACCTCTTCCACGAACATCTTGGCCACGCGCTGGGCGGTTTCGTTGGTGTTGTGGTCGCTCTCGGTGTCGATCACCAGCGACTTCAAGACCCCTTGCATCTGCTGGGCCACCTCGGCTTTGAGCTCCTCGAGCTCACCGTCGCGGATGTGGGCCGAGATGTTGTCGTTGGCGTGGTAGCGGCAATCCGCGCCGATCAGGCGGTAACGGATGCGCTCGGAGGCGGGCAGGCGGCTGAGCTCTTCTTCAGAACGGAAGAGCCCCTTGAGGGTGGCGGATGACATGCGGAGTGTGCTCCTGTGGGGCTGCGGTGCGCAGCGCACGGGCGGCTAGGCCCATGAAAGGAAGGCGCCGGTACTGCACGAAGCGGCTTCCGAGGTCGATTGTGCGCCCGATCGCACACCCGTGCGCAAGGCCCTGTGACCAACACTGACTTCGCTCAGGGCCGGCCCGGCGCGTGGCGCGCGCACACCGGCGGCTAGACTGCGGCCATGACCCGAACCGGCGGTGCGCCCAGCCTGCATCAGCAACTCGAGCACACCGCGCGCCTGTTGATGCGGGTGCGTGGTGGTTCGTCCCTGCCCGACGCCTTGCAGCAGCTGCCACCGGTGGCAGC
>RFPX01000304.1 GCA_009925955.1 Betaproteobacteria bacterium | reverse complement strand
GTTGTGCCAGCAACTCCGGGCTGATGGTCAACAGGTCGCAGCCCGCCAAGGCCAGGATCTGCCCCACATTGCGAAAGCTCGCACCCATCACCTCGGTGTGAATGCCGAAGTGCTTGTAGTACTGAAAGATCTGCGCCACCGAACGCACACCTGGATCGTTCACACCGGCCATGGCCGCCTCGTCCCAGCTGTTGCCGGCCTGCTTCTTGGCCCAGTCGTAGATCCGGCCCACAAAGGGAGAAATCAGCTGCACCCCTGCGTCGCCACAGGCCACGGCCTGGCAGAACGCGAACAGCAACGTAAGGTTGCAGTGGATGCCTTCACGCTCCAACTCGGCCGCGGCTTGTATGCCTTCCCAGGTGGCCGCCACCTTGATGAGCACCCGTTCACGGCCCACACCCGCAGCAGCGTAGAGGGCCATGATGTCGCGGGCCCGCTGGACGGTGGCGGCCCGGTCAAAGCTCAGCCGCGCATCCACTTCGGTGCTCACCCGGCCCGGCACCACCTTGAGGATCTCCAGGCCAAAGCGCACCAAGACACGGTCAATCACCTGCGGCAAGGGCAGGCCCGGGTGGGCCGCCACCACCTCGGCGAGCAAGGGCGCGTACTCAGCCTGTTGCACCGCCTTGAGGATGAGGGAAGGGTTGGTGGTGGCATCGCGAGGCGCGAATTGAGCCAGCTGCTTGAAGTTGCCGGTGTCGGCCACCACCGTGGTGCAGCGCTTGAGTTGTTCGAGTTGGTTCATCCAGACTTCCCTTGCATTGACCCTCGCATGAAACTCATGCATCATCCGAAGTGTAACTTTGTTACATCCTTCCGACCCTGCACTTCCCTCTGCAGCAGCGCCTCATGTCTTTCGATTTGATCCTGTTCGGCGGCACCGGTGACCTCACCTGGCGCAAGCTGATGCCCGCCCTCTTTCAGGCCTGGCGGCACCACAAACTGCCTGCCGATGGTCGCATTCTCGCTGTGGCCCGCGAAGAACGCAGCCACGCCCAGTACCGCGAGTTCATCCGCGAGCGCTTCTTTGAAGTGGAGGCCGCCAAACAGCCCAGCCCGCAAGAGTTTGACCGCTTCTCCGAGTTGCTGCACTACCGCCGCATGGACCTGTCCCAAGCGAGCGACTATGAAGGCCTCAAGGGCTGGGTCGATGCGCGCGGGGCCCAAACCGTGGTGCTGTTCTTGGCCACCAGCCCCCACCTGTTTCCGCAGATTTGCCAGCAGTTGGGCGCGGTGGGTCTGAATGGGCCGCATGTGCGGGTGGTCCTGGAAAAACCCTTGGGCCATGACCTGCAAAGCGCCCGCGAAATCAACCGGGCCGTGGCCAGCGCCTTCACCGAACGACAGGCGCTGCGCATCGACCACTACCTGGGCAAGCCGGCGGTGCAGAACCTGTCGGCCCTGCGCTTTGGGAATGCCCTGTTCGAGCCACTGTGGCGTCGCGAATCGATCTCCAACATCCAGATCACCTTGGCCGAGCGCATTGGTGTGGGCACCCGCGGCGACTTCTACGACCGCACCGGCGCTCTGCGTGACATGGTTCAAAACCATGCGCTGCAGCTGTTGACCATGATCGCGATGGAGCCACCGCCCTCCAACGACGCCGACGCGATCCGAGATGAAAAGCTCAAGGTCCTGAAGTCGCTCAAGCCCTTCAGCCCCGAGACGGTGATGCGCGATGTGGTTCGCGGCCAGTACCGCGCCGGCACCATTGAGGGCCAGAAGGTGCACGGCTACCTCGACGAAGCCAAGGTTCCACCCGACAGTGCCTGCGAGACCTTCGTCGCGCTGCGCACCGAGGTGCAGAACTGGCGCTGGGCGGGCGTGCCCTTTTACCTGCGCACCGGCAAGCGCCTGGCCGAACGCGAAGCGCAGATCGTGGTGAACT
>RFPX01000303.1 GCA_009925955.1 Betaproteobacteria bacterium | reverse complement strand
CTACCGTGCGCTGCGCCGCGGCATCCTGGAGTACGAAAAGCGTCAGGTCTATCGAGGCCCCGAGGGCTTCGTGGCGCTGCCGACCGACCCCGACGCGGTGGACGCCCGTGTGGCCGAGGCCCTGTCCGACCACCCCGACAACGACGAGATCAAGGCCGCAGTGGTCTTGGAGGCCTCGCCCACCAAAGTGTTGGCGTCGCTGCAGTCGGGCGAGGAGGTCATCATCAGTGGCGACGGCCTCAAGCCGGTGGCCTCCGGCCTGGCCGACAAAGCGCCGGCCAACAAGCAGATCCGCCGGGGCTCCATCGTTCGCGTGGTGCAAGACGGCAAGCGTTGGGTGCTCACCCAGCTGCCCGAGGTGGAAGGTGCCTTCATTTCGCTGGATCCCAAAACCGGGGCGGTGCGCGCCATGGTGGGCGGATTCGACTGGCGCAAGAACAAGTTCAACCATGTGACGCAGGCCTGGCGCCAACCCGGCTCCAGCTTCAAGCCCTTCATCTACTCGGCGGCCTTGGAAAAGGGCTACACGGGCGCCACCGTGATCAACGACGCGCCGCTGTTCTTCGATGCTGGGGCCACCGGCAGCCAACCCTGGGAGCCCAAGAACTACGACGGCAAGTTCGAAGGGCCCATGAGCATGCGCACGGCCTTGGCCAAATCCAAGAACATGGTGTCCATCCGGGTGTTGCAGGGCGTGGGTGCGAAGAACGCGCAAGAGTGGGTCACCCGATTCGGCTTTGAGGCCGAACGCCACCCGGCCTACCTGACCATGGCCTTGGGTGCCGGGTCCGTCACCCCCATGCAAATGGCCACCGGCTATGCGGTCTTCGCCAACGGCGGCTACCGCGTTCCACCGGTGCTGATCAGCCGCATCGCCGACGACCGGGGCAAGGTGCTGGTGGACTCACCGCCGAAGCCGCCCGAGGAGTCGTGGCGCGTCATCGACGAGCGCAACGCCTTCGTGATGGGCAACCTGCTGCAGGAGGTGACGCGCTCGGGCACCGCCGCAAAGGCGCAAGCCACGCTGCAACGCAGCGATCTGTACGGCAAGACCGGCACCACCAACGACTCCATGGACGCATGGTTTGCCGGCTGGCAGCCCAGCGTGGTGGCGGTGGTGTGGATCGGCTACGACCAACCCCGCAAGTTGGGCGACCGCGAAACGGGCGGCGGCCTGGCCTTGCCAGTGTGGATCGAGTACATGCAACAGGCCCTGAAGAAAGCCCCGCCAGCCGACATCACCGTACCCGCGGGCGTTGTGCAGGTGGGCGCCGACTGGGTCTTTGAAGAATACGCCTCGGGCAAGGGCGTGCGCAGCGTGGGCTTGGGCGACAAGCCCGACGGTGCGGCCGAGGAAGAAAAGAAGAGCATCCTCGACCTGTTCCGGCGCTAGCCGCTCGGCCTGCGCAGGCGCCCCACAGGCTTGACCCAGCCTCAGTCTTTGGGAGGCTCGAAGCGCAAGGCCTTACCCGCCTGTTCGCTGGCGCGCTGAGACAGCAGCGCAAAGAACTCCTGCCCGTCCCGCTCGGTCCACAGCCCTTGCCGGTGCTTGAAGTGGTAGCCCCCCGCGCGGGCCGCCAGCCACAGCTCGTGCAAGGGCGGCTGCGTGTTGATCACGATGGTGCTGCCGTTGGGAAACCCCATTTCGAGCAGGCCGCCGGTGCGGTGGGCATCGATGTCCACCACGTCGTCTTGCAGCCAGGCGTCCAGGGTGGCTTCGATGCTGGCCAGGATGCGGCCGGTGAGCTGGTGAAACGCCAGGTCGGTCAATCCAGAGGCGGGTGTGTCGTCCATGCGGGTCGATAGAATTCTGGGGTGAAGCCTTCGATCATAGCCAGTGCCCATCTCCGCCCCGGCGTGGGGGTTGTGTGGTCCACGGTGGCGGCCTTG
>RFPX01000302.1 GCA_009925955.1 Betaproteobacteria bacterium | reverse complement strand
CCCCGGCGACTACACCGAGGCCAACGCCTTTCAGTACACCGCCACACCGGCCCTGCATGACGCGCTCGGGTTTCGCGACCGATTGGGTGGGCCCCAAGGCTTGGAAGCGTGGCTCGACCGCTTCTTCAGTCTGCCGGTGCCCAAGCCCGACAAGCACCTGGGGCAGGAAGCCCTGATCGGCCAATACGCACATGGCAATGAGCCCAGCCACCACATCACCTGGCTGTATGCCTATACCGCTGCGCCGCACAAGGGCCAACGCCTGCGCGAGCACATCGTGCGGCGCTTCTACGGCACCGGCCCTCAGGGGCTGGTGGGCAACGACGATGTGGGCCAAATGAGCGCGTGGCTCGTGTTCGCGATGCTGGGCCTGTACCCGGCGCAGCCCTTCAGTGCCGAATACGTGCTGGGCGAGCCCATGTTGCAGGCCGACATTCAGTTGCCTGAGGGTCGCGTGCTGCGTATTCGGGGGAAGGGGCCGCGCGCCCACTGGAACGGTGTGGCGCAGCAGACACCTGCTATGACCCATCAAGAACTGGCCGAGGGCGGTACCCTTCGGTTTTCAGCTGTTGAGCCTCAACGCCCATGAATCTGCCACCCACTGACGCAGCCGCCCCTTCAACCACGTTTGGCGGACGCGTGGACCGGCATTTGGCTGAACCACCCAGTGCGGCCAGCGCCCGAAGCCCAACGTCCTGGTGGGCTATGGTTGTCTCGGCCGGTCTGGGAGGGGGCTTGAGCTATGTGGGCATCTCCATGGCCATGGATGTTGAGTTGGCTCGCGGCTTGGTCGGCTTGCCGCCGATGCAGGCCCTTGGGTTTGCAGCCGGACTGTTGCTGGTGGTGTGGTTGAGCCTGTTGGTGCATGAGGCGGGACACCTATTGGGTGGTTGGCTCGGGAACTTGCGTCCCTTGCTGCTGCTGGCAGGGCCCTTGCGGATGGACCTGGAGGGTGGTGCGGTTCGGCTTCGCTATAACCGCGAAGCCTCCACCTGGGGCGGCTTGGCAGTGGCCGTGCCTCGGCAGCAAGAGGTGGGACGCACAACGGTGGCTTTGATGGTGGCAGGTGGCCCAGCGGCCAGTGTGGGTCTGGCCTTGTGTGCATGGTTGGTGCCCGCTCAGGGGCTGATGGTTCAGGGTTGGTTGGGTTTTGTGGTGCTGATCTCCGGGGCCATCGCCGTGGGCACCTTGTTGCCGATGACGATGGGGGGGTACGTATCCGATGGAGGCCAGCTGCTGCAGCTGTGGCGCGGATCTTCCGACAGCATTCATCGCCTGCAGCTGGCCGCTGTCTTGGGCTTGAGTGCAGCATCGCGAAGGCCGCGGGATTGGCCCTTGGCCAGCTTGAGCGAGGTGGCTTTAAACGCGCAGGCGCCGGTGTTGCGGACCAGCGCCTTGATGCTGTGCGCCCAGCATGCCGATGATGGCCACCCCGAGCCCGTTGAGGACGAGCGGCACCCGGCGTATCGGGCTTTTCTGGCGCTGGCGATGGACCTCCATCAGGGTGGGCTGGCCCACTGCCCAACCGCATTCCGGGCGGCCGTGGTGCTGCCGGTAGCGGTTTTCCTGGGGCAACGCTTGGGTGATGCGCCGGCTGCGGCGGCTTGGCTCAAGGCCGCTGAGGGTGGTTTTGCCGAGCCCTGGGAGCGTCAGCATGCTCAAGCGGCACTGGCCTGGGCGCAGGGTGATGTGGTGCGTGCTGCCGTCCTGTCGGATCAAGCCCTGAAGGTCCTGGGCGAGCGGCTGACGGATGGAGCCAAGATCATGGCACGCGAACGCCTGCTGGCGATGAGGCCTTGAAGCGGCTCCACAACCCCTGAGGGCTCAACCCTTGGCTTGGCGCTTGGGCGGGGCGGGTTCTCCATAAGCCCCCATAAAGGTCTCCACATT
>RFPX01000301.1 GCA_009925955.1 Betaproteobacteria bacterium | reverse complement strand
ATGGTCGAAGGCGGCCTTTCCTGGCCCAACCAAGTCGCCTTGGTGCGGGAACGCATGGCGATGGCGTATTTCAAGAACTTCCGCTGGCAGGTGAGGGCGGTCGAATCCTGCCCGCTGGCCGCTGGCCTTATCGATGCCGGCTATGTCAAAATGCTGAAGGCTTCGGCCTATCAAGGCCCGGTGTGCCTGCATGTAGAATACCTGAAGGGCTCGGTCGGGGAGCCTGGCTATCTGGAGAAGGCGATCGAGGCCTCGCGGGCGGACTTGGCGATCAAAGCCAGCCGCTTGGCCGAGTTCGGCCTGGGCCTGTCGTGGGCCGGCAGCACCGGGGCCAACAGCCCCCGCTTCAACCCCGGCGCGGTGAACCCGGGCAACAACGCCAACGTCATCCTGCAGGGCGTTCGTGGTGCGCAGCTCCTGGCCAACATCCGTGCGCTGGAAAGCACGGGGGACACCGAAATGCTCACCGTGCCTTCGGTGGTCACGCTCAACAACCTGGAAGCCACCTTTTCTGCACGGGAAAACTTCTTCGTGCGTGTGGCCGGCAACCAGGACGCCTCGCTCAACCGCGTCACCGCCGAAACCCTGCTGAAGGTGACGCCCTTGGTCTCGGGCAACCCGGGATCCGGACAGGACCGGCGCATCCGCCTGTTGATCAGCGTCCAGGACGGCTCGGTCGACGGGAGCGTGGGCGCCGTGGTGGACACCTTGCCCCGCACCCTCGAAAACCAGATCTCGACCCAGGCGGTGGTCAAGGGCGGCGACACCCTTGTGATCGGTGGTCAGGTCGTGCGCAAACGCATCAACAGCCTGTCGGGGCTGCCGATCCTGGGCAGCATCCCCCTGCTGGGTCACCTCACCAACACGCGCAGCACCGAAGTGGCGCAGTTTGTGCGCCTTTATGTGGTTCGGCCGCGCTTGTTGGGCGAAGACTCCTCCACGGCCGGCCCAGGACCATCCCTGCCCGACGATGAGCTGTTCAGTCCGGTCAAGCGGGGCGTGATGGCCCCCATTGATGCCACGAGCGCGCGGCCCAAGCCCTTGCTGCCCGCGCACGTCGACCCCGCGCAAGCGGACGGCCGCTGAGCGGGGAGCCACGCTTCATGCCCATCCTGTCGGCCTACTTAAAGGACTTGTCCGAGAGGCGCGGCCTGCGGCGCTCGCCCGATGGGTCAACCGTGCGCTACCGGCTGCGCCTGGATGGCCGCGCAGACATCACCCTCGTGATCGACGAGTTGGACACGACGCAGCCCGCCTGGGTCATGAGCGAGCCCTGGCCCATGCCCACGGTCGAGGCTGCAAGGGCACCGTTCATGCGGGCGGCTTTGGACTTCAACCGCAACGCACTGCACCACCTGCACGCTGGGATTCGGCTGGACCCTGGCGACGGCTCTCAGTTCCGGCTGGTGTGGCATGATGTAGAGCAAGAGGACCTTCCCTCCTCAGAGTGGGCCGCGCGCTTGAAGCTGTTCGGTCGCCTGACCGACAAGGCCTGGGAGACCCTGCCACGCCCCGGGTCCCGTGCCGCACGCAAAGCCCCTTCGTCTGACGACGAACAGGTCATCTTCATGCCATGAGCGCAGGCGTTGGGTTGGTCCGATGAGCGACCTCAAGGCCCTGCGCGAAGTGGAGGGCATCCGGCTGCGCCGTGTGGACGACGCGGAGGATGCGCTGCTGCGCGCGCAACGTGCCCAGAAACAGGCCGAACAGGCCCTGGACGAGGCTCGCCTGGCCCTTGAAGACTACCAACAGCGCCTACCCGGGCTGATTGAGCAGCTGTACGCGGACTGCATCGGCCACTTGGTGTCGCGCGAATTCGTTCAGGACAAGTCCTACCAGGAGACGCGCCTGCGCGCCAAAGTCGAAGACTACAAGGCCCAGGTGACCGAAGCGCA
>RFPX01000031.1 GCA_009925955.1 Betaproteobacteria bacterium | reverse complement strand
GGCGGCCCGACGGAGAACAACCCCGCCGACCGCACGGGCTCGGGCAACCTGGACGAAGAGGCCAAGCGCAAGGAAGCCCAGGAGCAGCAGGAACAGGACAACTTTGACAAGCTCGAGCGCGAACTCAAGCAGAAACTGGCCCAGAGCAAGCGCTTTGAAAACGTGAAAGACCAGGTTCAGTTCACCCGCGAGAAGGACGGCCTGCGCATCGACATCATCGACAAGGCCGACTTCTCCATGTTCGGCCTGGGCACGTCGAAGTTGCTGCCAAAGTCAGAGGCGTTGGTGGCTGAAGTGGCCGCTGCGGTGGCCAAGCTGGACAACAAGCTTGCCGTGCGCGGCCACACCGACAGCATCCCCTTCGGCCCAGGCGATGACCGCAGCAACTGGTCCCTTTCAGCGGAGCGCGCCGAGTCCACCCGGGCCGCACTGGAGAGGCGCAACATCCCGGCCAGCCGCTTTGCGAAGATTGAGGGCGTGGCCGATACGATGCCCTTCAACTCGCGAGACCCCGCAGACCCGCGCAACCGCCGCATCAGCGTGACGGTGCTTCACAAGAACTGATGAAGCCATGAGCAAAGGGCGCTTCCCAGCGCCCTTTTTTTATTGAGCCCGTTCTTGCTGCGGGCTGAGAAGGCTGAACGGCGCGGCAGCCGCACCCGATCAACGGGAAGGAGGCGCTGAGCTGCCCGGCGCCGCACCATCGGCTGCAGGCGGCTGAGGACGCGGGTACTGCACCGTGCGGGGCGGCGGCGGGGCCACCACCGGGCCCTTGGCTGCAGGTGCCACGCCGGCTGCCTTGGCAGCCTCCAAGTAGCGCTCGCGCTGCAGGATCACCAAGGCCTCCACGTCGCGCTTGAGCGCGCCCAAGTTCTCCTGTTGCCCTTGCATGGCCTTGACCTCATCGGCCATCTTCTTGACCGCATTGCCTTGGGCGGCCACACGGGAGTCGATCGATTGCACCTGTTGCATCAGGGCTGCCGTGCGGGCTTGCACTTCCTTGGCCGTGGCCTGGGGCACCTGGGTGACCAAGCCTTGCGATGCCTTGCTCGCCTCTTCCAGGTTGGTGGTCAACTTCGACTGCAGCTGGGCAAAGGCATCCTGCTTGACCTGCATCTCGGCCAAGCTGTCGTTGAGCAGCGTCAGGCTTTCCAGGCCGGCGTTCATCTCCACATAGCGCTTGCCCACGGCCAAGAGCGTGGCGTCCAACTTCGCCATTCGGCTGGACACCTGCGTGACCACAGCCGCTGTCAGCACCACCCCGGCCACGGCAATGCCACCGGCCACGCCCAAGGCAATCTTGTTGTGCTTGCGGGCACGCGCCAGCTCAGCCTCCAGCGCCGTTTGGGTCTCCAAGAGCTTGGCACCGGCAGCGGCACCAGCGGCTGCCGAGCGATTGGCCAGCTCGGCGGCATCCAAAACCAGACCCGACAGGGTGTCCATCTTTTGCGCCGCTGCCGAACTGGCAACGGCCTGCAGGGCCGACTCGGTGGCCAAGGTGGACAGCCGCTCCAGCTCCTCTTCAAAGCTGGGGCCCTTCGGTGCTTCGTGCGCAGGCGCTGGCTCTTCAAGGGCCGGCTCTGCCATCTCGGGATTGAGCACGGACGCCGGGTCCGCCTCCGGTGGCTCGGGCATCGGCGAAAACCCGCCGGCCTGTGCAGAGGCGGACGCGTCAGCAGGCGCGGGGGAATCGGACTCGGCCACCGCCGGCGCTTGCGATGCAGCGGAAGCGGCAGGGTCCGGCTGCTGCTCGGGCGTCTGGGCTTGTTCGCTCATGGTGTTCTCCTCTTGAATAGGCTGCGCTTGGGCTTGTCTGGTGAAGTGTGCTCACCGGTTTGTGCTGCGCTGGAAGACCGCTCCACCTGGCCCACACCCAGCTCAAAGCTTGTGACGGTCTTGGTGGTGTTTGTGTTGAGTTCGGCCAGGGCCGACAGCCGTTGTTCCAATGCGCTGGCGGCAGCCGATGGCTGGCCCGATCTGGAGCCATGGCCCTCCGGCGCAAACGCACCAGGGATGGCTGAACGGCCGGGCAATCGCCGAACCTCGGTGACCGAACCTGACACCCCCGCTGCACGCTGACGCAGGCCCGCTTCGCGCGCATGTGCCGGTTCGCCCCCAGCGGGCACGGCAGGCCGCTGCGCACCCACCGCAGGCCGAAGACGCGGGGCCGCCGGCCCCACGGACGGTGCCAGCGCCGAGGTTGCACCAGGCGCCACCGTGACGCGGTGGGGCCCTTCTTGCCGCAACACGCCGGGCTTGGCTGATGGGGTGGCGTCGCTCATGAACGGTTCTCTTGTTGAACGCTGGGGGTTCGCACATCCTCGAGCAACTCAACGATCTCAGGCACCGGGCGCCGCAAGGGATGGTTCGGGCTGAGCCCAGCATCGGGCCGCGCCTGCCACCAGGCTGCGGCCGTGGCCCCGAGCGACATCATGAGCCCGCCCAGACCCCACTTCCATCGAGGCTGAAGGCGGGGCATCCGCAGCATCCACACAGCAGGGCTGGAGCAGATGGTGGCCAGACCTTTCAACCAACGGGTGCTGGCCAAATGCGGCACCCACCGCAGCGCGGCACGCGTGCCCGCTGTGCTGTAGCGAAGCAAGGCCCGCACCCAACCGGCCCCCAGTGGCGCCTGTCGCGCCGCGGCATCCTGGTTCTGAATAGCAACCGGACTGGGACGTTCGGGCTGCGCCACTTTGGCGACCCGAGCATGCTCAGCGGCATCGCGGGAGACGCGGTGAGCGTCCGATACATCCCAGTGGTGCAGGCTGGTGCCCCATCGCGATCGCAAGGCACGCACCTGGTCGGAGACGGCGTCGTTTGCACACAGCAAGAGGAGTCGAACACCCGTGCCCGGAAAACTTTGGACCATGCTCAGCAGCAGGTTCACCTCGTGCCACTCCAGGCGGCTGGTCAAGCGAACCATCCAAACGGTGAGCCCCTGCTGCTGGACGCCCTCCTGACGAGCCTGCTCCAGGGGCAAGGCCTCCACGTGGTCGTTGAAGCGGGCCAGGAGCATTTCGCTGCTGAAGGCCTGCAGCATTTCCAGGCGAAGCCCAGGGACTTGACGCAGCTGTCGGGCCAACACCCGTGCAACACCCTCCAAGGCTTCGGCATGGGCACAGCTGACCACCGCGCTGCGGCGCTGGGCCTGCAGCGCCTGCAACAGACTCGCAAAACCATCCTGCAGGACGTGCGGCAGCCGGTTCAAGGCTCGATCATCTTCAATGGCCATCGTACTCATGCTGCAACTCCTTGCTCGCCCTGGCGTTGACCGCGGGCATCAAACCACATTGAACGCGGCACGCGCGGCACCGGACGCAGCGCCTGCGGCTCACCTGGCCGAACGTCGGACAGGCTGTAAACATAGGCAATGACCTGTGCCACTGCGAAGTACAACTCTTCTGGCACGGGGTGTTCCAACTCGGTGGTGAAGTACAAGGCGCGCGCCAGAGGAGGTGCTTCAAACACCATCACGCCATGCTGCGCTCCCTCCTCGCGGATGCGCTGCGCCAGATGGTCCACGCCCTTGGCCACCAGAACGGGCGGTGCATCGGCCGTGGGGTCATAAGACAAGGCGACCGCAAAGTGTTCGGGGTTGGTGATGATGACATCGGCATCTTTGACCCGGCGCATCATCTTGGCCATCGCAATCTCGCGCTGCCGCGCCTTGATCTTGCCTCGAACCTCAGGAGACACCTCCGCCTCCTTCATCTCGTCACGGACCTCCTGCTTGGTCATGCGAAGGCGCTTGTAGAACAGGTACTGCTGCAAGGGGACATCGATCAAGGCAATCGCCACCAGGGCCAGGGTCACCCACAGGATGGACTCCATGACCAGTGAACCGGTGGCCGCAATCGCGTTCTCCAAACCCATGCGACCAATGGCGTTGAGTTCTCCAACCTTTCCATTCAGAACCACCACCAGCACGATCGACACCAACCCAAACTTGAGCAGCGACTTTCCGAGCTCGATCCACGCGTGTGAGCCAAAGATGCGGGCCATGCCCTGAACAATGTCGAGCTTTTCGAAATGAGGGAGCGTCGGCTTCAGGGTGAAGTTAAAGCCCCCCATGGAGAGCGAAGCAGCAATGGCCACCACTGCCGTCATCAGGATCAGCGGAAGCACAAAGCCACCCGCCAGAAAGACCTGTTCAGCAGCGATCGAGAATGCCGCGTGTGGAGACTGAATTGCCTTGGTGTCGAAGGACAAACCCGACTTGAACAGGTCGACCATGCCCTTGAACATCCAGGAGCCCGACAGCGTCAGGATGATCATCGACACGATCGTGATCGCCGCCGCCGCCAGGTCCATTGAACGCGGAATGTTGCCCTCTTCCCGCGCTTTGGACAGCCGCTTTCCTGTTGGTTGTTCGGTCTTTTCCAGTGAGGAATCGGCCATCATCGACCCCGCGTCAGCTCGTCAAGTGCATTGAAGGCCTGCACCCATAGCCAGCTGATCCTCAAGCCCATGCTTTCCATCATGAACACGCATGCGGCCAGACCCAACACCATCATGGCGGGAAAGCCGACGGAGAAGATGTTCAAACTCGGCGCTGCTCGGGTAATGACACCCAAGCCTGCATTGATCAGCAGCATCACGGCCATCACGGGCAGCGCAATCAGCAGGGCACCGGTAAACATCATGCTGCTCCAGGCGATCAGCTTGCCCCAGGTGTCCTGCGTGAGCAGGGACTGGCCAATGGGGACCGCCGAAAAACTCTTCAGCAGCACGCCCAGCAGCAGCAGGTGCCCGCCCGAGCCTACAAAGATCAGGACGGCCAAGATCAGAAGAAACTGGGACAGCACGGGCACATTGCCCAAGGTGGGGTCAATCAAGGTGGCCATGGACAAGCCGATGGCGTTGGCCAGCGCCTGGCCCGCCGTCACCACCGCAGCCACCACCACCTGCAGCGTCAAGCCCATCAGGCAGCCGATGAAGATTTGGTTGACGATCTCCACCAAGCCTGGGGCCGACATCGGATCAATGATCGGCCACTCCACCAAGGGGTAGATGAACCAGGTCAGGGCCAGGGCGGCCAGCACCCGGATGCGCCGCGGGACAGCGGAGATTGAAAACAGCGGCGCGGTCAACAGCAGGGCCGAGATGCGCAGCATCGGCCACATGAAGGTGTAAAACCGGTTGACGATGTCGGCGGCCAGGAGGTCCATGACACGATGCTTTGCTGTTCTGCCCGTGAACAGAATCAGTGGAACAAACCCGGAATGCGCGCAAAGATGCCGCGCCAGTAGTCCACCAGGGTGCCGATTTGCCACGACCCCACCACCGCCAGCGCCGCGGCCATGGCCACCACCTTCGGAATGAAGCTCAGTGTCATTTCGTTGATGGACGTGGCCGCCTGGAAGATGCCCACCACGACACCGACCACCAACGCCACCACCAACATGGGGGCTGAAACCAGGACCGTCATCCAAAGTGCGTGACGGGCCAGTTCAATAACGGTTGCGGTATCCATCGGTGTGGTCCTGAGAGGCTAATGGTTTCTTGTGGCCGATCGTCAACGAGGATGTGGCAAACCGGCGCTGGATTTAAGGAATTGCAAAGCTGGCGGCCAAAGACCCCATGATCAAGCCCCAACCGTCGACCAACACAAACAACATCAACTTGAAGGGCATGGAGATCATCATGGGCGACAGCATCATCATGCCCATGGACATCAGCACGCTGGAGACGATCAGGTCGATCACCACAAAGGGGATGTAGATCAGAAACCCAATGATGAACGCGCTCTTGAGCTCGGAAATGATGAAGGCCGGAACCAGGGTGGTGAAGGGAACCTCTGACGGCGCAGACACCTCGCGCTTGCGCGCGATCTCCAAAAAAGTGGCCAGGTCTTCTTCGCGCGTTTGCGCCAGCATGAAGCCCCGGATGGGCTTTTCGGCAGCGGCCAGGGCCTGCTGTGCACTGATCTTGTTGTCCATGTACGGGACAGCGGCATCTTGGTACACCGAGGTCAGCACGGGCGACATGATGAACAGGGACAAAAACAAGGCCAAGCCCACCAACACGGTGTTGGGCGGCGTTTGACCGGTGCCCAAGGCTTGGCGCAGCAGCGACAGCACCACGATGATCCGCACAAAGGAGGTCATCATCAGCAGCAGCGACGGCAGCAGCGTCAGGGCCGTCATCAGGGCCAAGAGCTGCAGGGTCAAGCTGTACTGGGTTCCCCCCGATGTGGCCTTCACGTTGACCATGGGGATGCCCTGCTGCGCGGCGGCCAGCAGGGGCACCGTGCACACCAGGGCCGTCAGGATGCGGGGCAGCCAGCGCAACAGCCGGTCAGCCAGCGTCATGCCGCACTCCCCGGCTCCACGGCAGCGCTGTGCGCCTGAGCGTGTTGAGCGACAAGGCCTGACTGATCGGCCGGTACAAGCCGATCCAGCAGGGTGAAGCCATTGGGCGTGATCCCCACCAGAATCTCACGGTTGTCCAGCCGAAGCAGCGCCAGCTTCTGACGGGGCCCCACGGTGAGTGCTTCCACCACGCTCAGGCGGCGGGCCACGGGGCGCAGGCCCTGCAGACCCTTGATGCCCTGCATCCGGCGCAGCATCCACAGCACCGCCACCAGCAGCACGATCACCAGTACGAAGTTGCCCGTCAGGGAAACCCAGTCCAGTGAGGCAACGGTCGGCGCTGCGTTCATGGTGTTCAGAGCCCCTTGATCCGCTCGGCCGCCGGCGCCACGCGCGTCAGGCGCACCCCGTAGCGCTCGCCAACCAGGACAATCTCGCCCTGGGCGATGACGGTGTCGTTGATCAACAGGTCCAGGGGTTCCCCAGCCAAGCGGTCCAACTCGACCACGCTGCCCTGGGTCAGGCGCAGCAGATCCTTGATCTTGATTTGTGCGCGGCCGACTTCAATGGCCACCGTGACCGCGACGTTCTGGATCATCTCGCGGTTGATCTGGCGCAATTCCTCCGGGCTTTGCTCGGCCACGGCTTCGGGGTTGCTTGTGCTCATTCGGGGCTCCTAGGGGTGCTCAGGCGGGGGCGCGGGCGGCGGTCAGATCTGACCGGGCTTGAGTGCGCGGCGAATCTGCACCGCGGTTTGGGTACCCAAAGTCCCCACGGTGGCGTGGTAGGCGGGTACCTTGTTGACAGTCAGGGTGGCCATGTCGGGCTTGCGGAAGAAGAAGGTGTCGCCGGGCGCCAGGTTCTCCAACTGCTGCAGGCTCAGTTCAAGCTTGCCCATGGTGGCCCGCACCTCTACGGTGGAGTCTCCCAGCGCGTCCTTGAGCTCCTCCCGCCAGGTCTTGTCCGACTCCTCGTTGCCGTCGCCGGTTTGCACGCGGCTGCGCAGCAGTTCACGCACGGGCTTCAACGATGCATACGGATAGACGACGTCAATGAAACTCTTGCTCTCACTGCCCTCAGTCTCAAATCGGTTGAGCACCACCAGATCAGACTCGTCTGCGATTTGGGCGAACTGCGGGTTGATTTCCGAGCTGACCACCTCGAATTCCATCGGCATCAGCGGTGACCAGGCCTCGCGCAGGGACCGGAACAGGATGTCCAGGATCAGCTTGATGATCCGGCTCTCGGTGGGCGTGAACAGCCGACCGGGCGGCAGCTGGACCACGGTCTTGCCGAAGCCACCAAAGAAGCTGTCGAGCGAGGAGAAGATCATCCCGGGCTCGATGACCACGGTGGAATAGCCCCGCAAAGCCTTTACCCGCACCACGTTCACAGACAAGGGGGGCGCCAGATCTTGCAGGTAGGTACCAAACTTCAGGATGCGCGCATGGGTGGGATTGATGCGAGGGCTGGTGCGCAGCACCTCGAGCATCCCCAGCCGAAACAAGCGGATAAACCGCTCATTGATCATGTCGATCGAGGCGAGGTTCACCCCGAGGCTGCTGTCCTCGCTGGCCAAGTCGTGCTTGCGCACGCGGGCACTGGTGTTGAACCCGGTGTCGACCGCGACCGAGCCGTCGGCCACGCCTTCGGCCAGGGCCTCGAGTTCGGCTTCGGATAGCAGGTTACCGCTGGGAGCGCTCATGCCCGCCCTTATTGCACGATGAAGCTCGTGAAGTGGATGGCATCGATGCCGCCAAAGTCCTCGTACTGGGTGAGCACGCGGTTGGCTTCATCCTTGAGTTTTTCAGCCAGCTCCTTGCGGAACTCGGGCCGGTTCACATCCGCTTCGGTGTACTGGCGCATGACGTCCAACAGCGCGCCGCGAATGGCGAACTCGTGTTTTTCGATGTTCTTGAAGACCCGCTCGTCGTAGCTGGTCATGAAGGCGATCTGGATCTGCATCACCTTGCGGGTACCCGTCAGGTTGCTCAGCAGCTCCTTGTCCATCTGCTTGTAGGTGTACTCAAAGCGCACCAGTTCGGGCGCGTTCTTCTTCACCCGCTCAGGCTTGGCGTCCTTGGCAGCTTTACCGTCTTTGCCGTCTTTGCCACCAGCCGCATCGCCATCTTTGGCAGCCGCTTCAGCGCCCTCGAGCTCTTCTTCGGCCGACGCCACGGCCTTCTTGTTGAAGAAGCCGCTAAAGAACAGCGTGGCGCCCACGGTGCCGCCCATGAGCAGCAGCACCAACAGCACCAGCAGCAAAATCTTGAGGATCGGTTTTTTGGGCTTCTCTTCGACTTCAGTCTCTTCGGCGGTGGCCATGTGCGGACCTCATCAGGTGGACTAGATCAGGACATCCAATGCACCCGGTCTGCCCGTCCACTCGGGTCGATTGGGATCGACCTGGGCCGTGGCACCGACCGTTTGCTCATCGCCCGCCCCATCATTCAAGGCCAGCGCTGCTGGATTTTCCGGCTGTCCGGGTGTCGGGTTTCCGCGATTACGGTCGCTCCAACCCCCAGACACCCACACGGAAGCAAGGTCCATGCCTGAGGCCCCGACAGCCTCCCGAAGCCGGGGCAGGCTGTCTTGAATCAAGGCCTGGGTTTGGCCGTGAGCCACCTGAAACTGGGCCTCCATGCGCTGGCCCTGCATCTGCAAATCGATGTCGATAGGCCCCAAGTGCTGCGGATTCACGCTCAGGCGAATCTGCCACTCACCCTTGTCGATTTGCGCCAACAGGCGGGCCGCCAAGGCCTCGCCCATGCGCTTGCTCAGGGCTTCGTGGCCTTGCTCGAGGTGCTCACGCAGATCCAGGGGCTGGGAGTCGATGGGGCGCTCATGCGCCTCCGTCTTTTGGATGGGGGTGGGAGGTTCCACGATGGGCGACGCCACTACTGCTGCCGCGCTCGAACCCACCGACCCTGGACCGGACAAGACTTCAGGCATCGGGTCTGACAGGGCAGCGCCGGGTAGAGCAGCCCCTGCGCCTGCGCGCGCCGGACCCACCTCACCCCTGGCCTGCAGGGCCCACCAGGCCGCGAGGCCAGCGGAAGCCGCGGTCACCACTCCACCTGCTGGCGCAAGACCACCTGCCGGCGAGGCGCCATCGCCTATGCGGCCCGTGGAACCAAGGGGGCTGCGCATGGCCTCAAGGCGTCCCCCATCCTCACGAAAGGCTGCGTGCGCAGCAGACAAGGTTGAACCAATTTTCGCTACAGATAATGAAGATTGATCCCCATTTGAATCTCTTTTAGCACCAATAGACGCTCCAACCAGTTTTTGCGCCTCCGCCAAACCAACGCCGACGCCCTGATCCTTGCCAAACGCCGCCCGTCCCGAGAATGATTCAGCCGCGGCCGTAGCCCCAAGCGTGTTCGGCTGTAGTGCAGCGGGAAGCGGGGCGCTGGTAGCGGCGGAGGCCACCACCCCCGCGGCGCCAATAAGCAACGGCGCACCAAGCCCAGGTGGATGCGTGAGATCAGTTGGAACAGCGATATCGGCCAACCCGCTCAACGAGCCAGACACGGCATGGGCACCCGGCACAGTCGGCTCGGTGCTCCACCGGTCATGCACAACTGGCAGACCCGTCAACTCTTTAGTGCCCACCTTGACATCAGGCTGGGCCGCCGCAGCACCATCGACGCCAAACATCCGGTTCAGGGCCTGGGCATCAAACCCTTGCGCAGCTGCAAAGGCCCGCAAGTTCTCGTCGCTGGCCGCCGGCTGGCTGGCGGTGATCACCGCCAACTGAGGGCTGAGGTGCCAAGTCACCAGCGCAGGCACGGGCATCAAGGGTGCGCCGGCCTTGTCATCAA
>RFPX01000004.1 GCA_009925955.1 Betaproteobacteria bacterium | reverse complement strand
CCCAAACCCACGGCCAAGGCGAGCGCCAAGTCCACCAAGCCCATGGCCAAAGCCACGGGCAAGGCCGCCAGCAAACCCAGCGGCAAGCCCTCCGGTGCCAAAGCTGCCAAAAAAGTCACGGCAAAGCCCACGCCCAAGGGGGGTACGAAGAGCGTAATCAAGCCCAAGGCCGCCACCCAGGCCAAACTGGCACCCGCCAAAAAGACCAGCACACCCAAGAAACCATCGCCAGCCCTGCCTGCCGGCAAGCCGGCCGCGTCCAGCAAACCCAGCAGCAAGGCTCCCCTCAAAAACACCCCCGCAGGCAAACCGGCCCCATCGGCCCCTGCGGCCAACCGATCCAAGACGGCGGGCCCCGCACCGGTGACCGCCTCCTCCCAGAAAGCATCCGTGAAATCCAACGCAGCGCCGGCCACACCGGCCTCCGCCCCCGTTCAAGCCACCGCAGTACAGGCCCCCGCCAGCGCCCCACGCGGCGGGAAGACGCGGCTTAGCCGCGCCGAAGCCAACAGCCAGCCCGTACCGGCCGCCCCCATTCACCCGGCCAACCGTTTTGCCGACCGCTTCGCCCCGGCCAAGCCCAGTGCCCGGCATCTGCCCGAGCCGATGCTGGACACGAAGCCCGCCGGCAAGCCGGATCCCAAGCTGGCCAACGCCTGGAAGAGCAAGGCCGGGCGCGACCTGAGCGAGCCCGAGCTGTTGGCCATGCCCGACAGCGAGTACATGAACGACAAGCAGATTGATTTCTTCAAGGCGCGCCTGAACGCGCTGAAGGAAGACCTGCTGTCCAACGCCGGTGAAACCACCGAGCACCTGCGCGAGGACACCACCATCGTGCCCGACCCCGCCGACCGGGCCACGATCGAAGAAGAGCACGCCTTGGAGCTGCGCACCCGAGACCGGGAGCGCAAGCTGCTGCGCAAGATTTCCCAGTCGCTGGCGCGCATCGACGCCGGCGAGTACGGCTACTGCGAAGAAACCGGCGAGCCCATTGGCTTGGGCCGTCTGCTGGCCCGTCCGACGGCCACGCTGTCGCTGGAGGCGCAACAGCGCCGGGAGCTCAAGCAGCGCATGTTCGGCGACTGATTGCCGACAGGGCAGGCCATGAGCGAAGCGGCCGTCTATCACGGCACCACCATCGTCAGCGTGCGCCGGCAACGGCCCGATGGCCGCTGGCAGGTGGCCTTGGGCGGTGATGGCCAGGTCACCCTGGGCCACATCGTGGTCAAGGCCAGCGCGCGCAAGGTGCGCAAGCTGCACAAAGACCAGGTGCTGGCGGGCTTTGCCGGCGCGACGGCCGACGCCTTCACCCTCTTTGAGCGATTCGAAGCGAAGCTGGAGAAGCACCAAGGCCACCTGGCGCGCGCGGCGATCGAACTCACCCGCGACTGGCGCACCGACCGTGTGCTGCGCCGGCTGGAAGCGATGTTGGCGGTGGCCGACCGCAGCGCCAGCCTCATCATCACCGGCAACGGCGACGTGTTGGAGCCCGAACGCGGCATCGTGGCCATCGGGGGCATAGGCACCACCCGAGCCGCGGCACAGGCGCTGCTGACCCACACCGAGATGGCCGCCGCCGACATCGTCAAGCGCGCCCTTGAAATCGCCGGGGAACTCTGCATCTACACCAACCAGAACCACACGATCGAAGTGTTGGACTGAGGGCGCCACACGCGCCTCGCAGAAGGATTCGCCATGAGCGCCATGACCCCGCAGGAGATCGTCTCCGAGCTTGACCGACACATCGTGGGCCAACAGTCGGCCAAGCGTGCAGTGGCCATTGCGCTGCGCAACCGCTGGCGCCGCCAACAGGTCGACGAGAAGCTGCGCCACGAGATCACGCCCAAGAACATCCTGATGATCGGCCCCACCGGCGTGGGCAAGACGGAAATCGCGCGGCGGCTGGCACGCCTGGCCGATGCGCCCTTCATCAAGGTGGAGGCCACCAAGTTCACCGAGGTGGGCTATGTGGGCAAGGATGTGGACACCATCGTGCGCGACCTGGTGGACGTGGCCGTCAAGCAAGAGCGTGAGCGCCAGGTGCGTGCCAAGCGCAGCCTGGCCGAAGACGCCGCCGAAGACCGGATCCTGGATGTCCTGATCCCCCCGCCGCGCTCCAGCAGCACCGCCGCGCCCTTCGGCTTCGGCGAGTCCTCCGCCCCCAGCCGCCCACCGGCCGACAGTGCCGCTCGGCAAACCTTCCGCAAGCGGTTGCGCGAGGGTTCCTTGAACGACACCGAAATCGAAATCGAGTTGGCCGAGTCACGGCCCACCTTGGAGGTCATGGGCCCCCAGGGCATGGAGGAGATGGCCGAGCAGCTCAAGGGCCTGTTTTCACAGATGGGCGCCGGCCGGCGCCAAGCCCGCAAGCTCAAGATCAAGGATGCACTGAAGCTGCTGGTCGAAGAGGAGGCGGCCAAGCTGGTCAACGAAGACGAGATCAAGTCAGCCGCCTTGGCGCATGCCGAAGGCAACGGCATCGTCTTCATCGACGAGATTGACAAGGTGTGTTCACGCAGCGAGGGCAGCGGCACGGCCGAGGTCTCGCGCCAGGGGGTTCAACGCGACCTGCTGCCGCTGGTGGAGGGCACCACCGTGAGCACCAAGTATGGCCCCGTGAAGACCGACCACATCCTGTTCATCGCCTCGGGCGCCTTCCACCTGGCCAAGCCCAGCGACCTCATCCCCGAGCTGCAAGGCCGGTTCCCGATCCGCGTAGAGCTCGGCGCCCTCAGCGTTGAAGACTTTGAAGCCATTCTCACGAGCACCCACGCCAGCATCGTCAAGCAATACCAGGCCCTGCTGGCCACCGAAGGGGTGGAGTTGGTGTTCGAACCCGACGCGATCCGCCGCTTGGCGCAGATCGCCTTCGAGGTCAATGAACGCATGGAGAACATTGGGGCGCGCCGCCTGGCCACGGTCATGGAGCGCCTGTTGGACGAGATCAGCTTCGATGCGCCCAACCGTGCGGGCACCCGGGTGACCCTGGGGGCTCAACAGGTGGACCAGAAGCTCAGTGATCTTGCGCGCAACGAAGACCTGTCGCGCTTCATCCTTTGAGGGTTTGACCCGCCCGCGCTAGCGGGACTGTCGCTGGGCCTGCAGGGCCAGCAGCCCGTCGAAGATCAGGCCTTCGACCAGTTCGTGCTCGATCTGCAGGTGAGGCGCCACCTTCCACCCCGCGCCACCCGTGATCAGGGTCAGGGGCTGCAAGCCCGTGCGCTGCTTGAGGTGCCGGTGCAGGCGCTCGATGGCGCCGGTGATGGCGTAGTTGCCACCACTGGTGAGGGCATCGGAGGTGTTGGTGGGGAACAGGCGCACCTCACCCGTGGGAACGCGCAGACCGGCCGTACCCGACTCCAGGGCGCGCAACATGATGCCGTGCCCCGGCAGGATGAGCCCGCCCAAGAAGGTGCCATCCGGGTCCAGCGCGTCCACCGTCACGGCCGTGCCGATCATCACCACCAGCGCCGGTTGCGCCAGGCCCCGGTGTTGCACATGCCAGCGCGCCCCAATGAGCGCGGTCCAGCGGTCGGCCCCCAGCCGGGTGGGGTGGTCGTAGCCGTTGCGCACACCGGCGTCCTGGGCCGAAGGCACCACCCAGCTGGGCGGGGTGTCCCACAACTCCAACTGTTCCTCGACCCGGCGGCGCACCGCGTCCCCGGCCACATTGCAGCCCAGGATGGCACGCGGCGCGGGCAAGGCCCTCCAATCGCCTTCGGCCAGGGCGTCGATGTTTTCCAGAAACACCGCCCCCTGCTGGCGCGGCACGGCGCCCGGCGTAGCGGCCTCGTGCAGCGCCCACTTCAGCCGGGTGTTGCCGATGTCGATGGCCAAAAAGCTCATGGAAAGCAGGTTATCAGAGCGGGGCGCCGTGCGCCGGCGGCCACGACAGCGCCGGCCCACACACCGGTATTCGGTGGCATGATTGCAAGTTGACGTTTACGTTAACGTCAATGGCGCCCCTTTCGCCCCTGTGTATCCGAGGTTTCCCATGACCGATCTGTCTGCCGACTACAAGGCCCTGGCCCAGTACCGCCCCACGCACAAGGTGCGCTTCGTCACCGCTGCCAGCCTCTTCGACGGGCATGACGCGGCCATCAACATCATGCGGCGCATCCTGCAGGGCATGGGCGCCGAGGTGATCCACCTCGGGCACAACCGCTCGGTGGACGAAGTGGTGACCGCTGCGCTGCAAGAGGATGTGCAGGGCATCGCCGTCAGCTCCTACCAGGGCGGGCACGTGGAGTATTTCAAGTACATGGTGGAGTTGCTGCGCGCGCGCGGGGGCGCTCACATCCAGGTCTTTGGCGGCGGTGGCGGCGTGATCGTGCCGGCGGAAATCCGCGACTTGGCCGAGCACGGTGTGCGCATCTTCAGCCCGGAAGACGGTCAACGCATGGGCCTGCAGGGCATGATCGGCGAGATGATGATGCGCTGCGACCGAGACCTCTCGGCCCATGCGCCCACGCAGCTGCAGGCGGTGCAAGGCCACAGCGAATCGGCCTGGCGCGCCTTGGCGCAACTGATCACGGCTTTAGAAAATGGCCGCGCCGATGGCGCGATGCTGACCGCCTTGCGTGAGAGCGCCTCGGCCCGCGCCATCCCCGTGCTGGGCATCACCGGCACCGGCGGGGCGGGCAAGTCCTCGCTCACCGACGAGCTCATCCGCCGCATCCGGCTGGACCAGGATGACGCGCTGCGCATCGCCGTGATCTCGATCGACCCCTCCCGGCGCAAAAGCGGCGGCGCCCTGTTGGGCGACCGCATCCGCATGAACGCCATTTCCCCTTGGTCCAATTCCCCAGCCTCGGCCGGCGACACCGGCGCTCGGGTGTTCATGCGTTCCCTGGCCACGCGCGAGGCCGGCAGCGAGATTTCGCAGGCCCTGCCCGATGTGGTGGCGGCCTGCCGGGCCGCCGGCTTTGACCTGGTGATCGTCGAAACCTCCGGCATCGGCCAGGGCGACGCGGCCATCGTGCCCCATGTCGACATTCCGATGTACGTGATGACGCCCGAGTTCGGCGCGGCCAGCCAGCTTGAGAAGATCGACATGCTGGACTTTGCCGAGTTCGTGGCCATCAACAAATTCGATCGCAAGGGCTCCATGGACGCCTTACGCGACGTGGCCAAGCAGGTCCAGCGCAACCGTGAAGCCTGGACCCTCAAAACCGAAGACATGCCGGTGTACGGCACCATGGCCAGCCGCTTCAACGACGATGGGGTGACCGCGCTGTATCAAGGCATCAAGGGTCGCCTGCAGACCTTGGGGCTGCCCCTGCGCCCGGGCCGCCTGCCGGCGGTGCACACCCGGCACAGCACCCAGCAAACACCCATCGTGCCGGCCGCGCGCATGCGCTACTTGGCCGATATTGCCGACACGGTGCGCGGCTACAAGCGGCGGGTGGCTCAACAGGTGCGCCTGGCCCGAGAGGTGCAGCAACTGCGTGAGGCCGCGCGCATGCTCAGCGTCGACAAGCCGGACAAGCCCCGCGCGGCGGAGGCCGCCATTGATTTGGCGGTCAAGCGGGAAGCGCAGATGGGCGCCGATGCACGGCAGCTGCTGGCGCAGTGGCCCGACATGCAAAAGGCCTATGCCGGCGACGAATACGTGGTCAAGATTCGCGACAAGGAAATCCGCACGGCCCTGACGCACACCACGCTGTCGGGCAACAAGATCCGCAAGGTGTCCCTGCCGCAGTACGAGGACCATGGCGAAATCCTGAAGTGGCTGATGCTGGAAAACGTTCCGGGCAGCTTCCCCTACACCGCCGGTACCTTCGCCTTCAAGCGAGAAGGCGAGGACCCCACCCGCATGTTCGCCGGCGAGGGCGATGCCTTTCGCACCAACCGCCGCTTCAAGGTGGTTTCCGAAGGCATGCCGGCCAAGCGCCTGTCCACCGCCTTCGATTCGGTCACGCTCTATGGGCACGACCCGGACCGCCGCCCCGACATCTACGGCAAGGTGGGCAACTCCGGCGTGAGCATCGCCACGCTGGACGACATGAAGGTGCTGTACGGGGGCTTTGACCTGACCAACCCCAGCACCTCGGTGAGCATGACGATCAATGGCCCCGCGCCCTCGATCCTGGCCATGTTCATGAACACCGCCATTGACCAGAACCTGGACAAGTTCAAGGCCGACAACGGCCGCGAGCCCACCGCCGATGAGGTGCAGAAGATCCGTGCCTGGACGCTGGCCAATGTGCGCGGCACGGTGCAGGCCGACATCCTCAAGGAAGACCAGGGCCAGAACACCTGCATCTTCAGCACCGAGTTCTCGCTGAAGGTGATGGGCGACATCGCCGAGTACTTTGTGCACCACGACGTGCGCAACTTCTATTCGGTGAGCATCAGCGGCTATCACATTGCCGAGGCCGGGGCCAACCCCATCTCCCAGTTGGCCTTCACCCTGAGCAACGGCTTTACCTTTGTGGAGGCTTACCTGGCGCGCGGCATGCACATCGACGACTTCGCGCCCAACCTCAGCTTCTTCTTCAGCAACGGAATGGACCCGGAGTACACCGTGCTGGGCCGCGTGGCGCGCCGCATCTGGGCCACGGCCATGCGCGACCGCTATGGCGCCAACGAGCGCTCACAAAAGCTCAAGTACCACATCCAAACGTCGGGGCGTTCGCTGCATGCACAGGAAATTGCGTTCAACGACATCCGCACCACGCTGCAGGCCCTGATTGCCATCTACGACAACTGCAACTCGCTGCACACCAACGCCTACGATGAGGCCATCACCACGCCCACCGAGGAAAGCGTGCGGCGCGCCATGGCGATCCAGCTCATCATCAACCGTGAGTGGGGATTGGCCAAGAACGAGAACCCCAACCAGGGCGCCTTCGTGATCGACGAGCTCACCGAGCTGGTGGAGGAAGCCGTCTTGGCCGAGTTTGAAAAGATCACCGAGCGCGGGGGCGTGCTGGGTGCGATGGAGACGGGCTACCAGCGCAGCAAGATTCAGGAAGAGAGCATGCACTACGAGATGCTCAAGCACACCGGCGAGCACCCCATCATTGGCGTCAACACCTTCCGCAATCCCCACGGCGACCCGGTGCCTGAGCACATCGAGCTGGCCCGCTCCACGCCGCAGGAGAAGGAGTCGCAGTTGCAGCGTCTGAACGACTTCCACACCCGCCATGCCGCCCACGCGGGGCCCATGCTGCAGCGGCTGCAGCAGACCGTGATGGACAACGGCAATGTGTTCGAAGTCCTCATGGAGGCCGTCCGCGTGTGCTCCTTGGGACAGATCACCGCCGCCTTGTTCGAGGTCGGTGGCCAGTACCGGCGCAGCATGTAACGGCCCCACCACCAGCCACTGGAGAACCCCATGACTCAGCCCACCGTGTATGTTGTTGCCGCCGCCCGCACCGCCATCGGCACCTTTGGCGGCAGCCTGAAGGACGTGCCCCTGTCCGACCTGGCCACGCTGGCCGTGAAGGAAGCCCTGGCCCGCAGCGGTGCGCCGCTGGACGCCGTGGGGCATCTGGCCATGGGCACGGTGGTGCCCACCGAGCCGCGCGACGCCTACCTCAGCCGCGTGGCGGCCATGAACGCCGGCCTGCCCAAGGAAACCCCAGCGTTCAATGTGAACCGCTTGTGTGGTTCGGGCTTGCAAGCCATTGTGTCGGCGGCACAGTCCATCTTGCTGGGCGACTGCGAGGTGGCCGTAGGGGCGGGCGCAGAGAACATGAGCCGCGGAGCCTACCTGCTGCCCGGGGCCCGCTGGGGCACGCGCATGGGCGATGCGCAGATCCAGGACTTCATGATCGGCGCCCTGCACGACCCCTTCCACAAGATTCACATGGGCATCACGGCGGAAAACGTGGCAGCCCAGTTCGGCATCACCCGCCAGCAGATGGACGAGTTGGCCGCCGAAAGCCACCGCCGCGCGGCAACGGCCACCGCCGCAGGCTACTTTAGGGAGCAGATCGTGCCGGTGGTGACCCAAAGCCGCAAAGGCGAGGTGCGCTTTGAGGTCGACGAACACGTCAAGGCCTCAACCACCGTGGACACCCTGGCCGGCATGAAGCCGGCCTTCAAGAAGGATGGCGCTGTGACGGCGGGCAATGCCTCGGGCATCAACGATGGCGCCGGCGCGGTGGTGCTGGCCAGCGAAGCCGCGGTGAAGGCCCATGGTCTGAAGCCCCTGGCACGCTTGGTGGCCTACTCGCACGCGGGCGTGGAGCCCACCATCATGGGCATCGGCCCGGTTCCGGCCACACGCCGCGTGCTCGAGCGCGCCGGTTGGGCCGTGGGCGACCTGGACGTGATCGAGAGCAACGAAGCCTTCGCCGCACAGGCCTGCGCGGTGGTGAAGGAGCTCGGCTTGGACCCGGCCAAGACCAACCCGAATGGTTCGGGCATTTCGCTGGGCCATCCGATTGGCGCCACCGGGGCCATCATCACCACCAAGGCCGTGTATGAGCTGCACCGCACCGGCGGCAAGCGAGCGCTGGTGACGATGTGCATCGGCGGCGGACAGGGTATCGCCGCGCTGTTCGAACGGGTGTGATGCCCAGCCTGGTGGCCCGGTGCACGCGCCGGCCCACAAGGCTTCGGTGAAGGGGCAAAATGGGACATGGACGCCCAACTGCCTTTTTCCGCCCCCCAATCGTTCACCGACCCGGATGCGGCCCTGGCCCATGCCCGGGCCATCTACGACGCGGCGGTTGAACACCTTCGAGACCAGCTGCGCCGCTTCGTGGCGGGCGAAACCCCCAGCTCACGCGTGCGGGCCTGCTACCCGCGCTTGCGCGTGCGCACCGACAGTGTGGCCCGCGCCGACTCCCGCCTGGCCTTTGGTTTCGTGGCAGGGCCGGGCCTGTACGAGACCACGCTCACGCGGCCCGATCTGTTTGCAAGTTATTACCGAACGCAGTTCGAGCTGCTGCTGAAGAACCATGGGGCGCACCTCGTGGGTGGGCTGGAGGTGGGCGTGAGCAAGACGCCGATTCCGGTGCACTTCGCCCTTGGGGAGAACGAGCACCTGGAAGGCTCGCTCAGTGCCGAGCGCCGCCTGCTGTTGCGGGACCTGTTCGACCTGCCCGACCTGAACGCGATGGACGACAGCATCGCCAATGGCGCCCACGACCCGGCGCCGGGCGAGCCTGAGCCGCTGTCGCTGTTCACCGCGCCGCGCATCGACTATTCGCTGCACCGCCTGCGCCACTACACCGGCACGGTACCCGAGCACTTTCAAAACTATGTGCTCTTCACCAACTACCAGTTTTACATCGACGAGTTCGTGCGCCTGGGCCACGCGATGATGGCCGACCCCTCATCCGAGTACGAGGCCTTCATCGAGCCGGGCAATGTGCTCACGCGGCGGGTGGGGCTGAAGGCACAGCCCGGTGACGAGCGGGGTGCTGCGCCGCCGCGCCTGCCCCAAATGCCGGCTTACCACCTGGTGCGCCCCGGGCACTCCGGCATCACCATGGTCAACATTGGCGTGGGCCCGGCCAACGCCAAGAACATCTCCGACCACATCGCCGTGCTGCGCCCGCATGTGTGGCTGATGCTGGGCCACTGCGCCGGCCTGCGCAACACCCAGCAGCTGGGCGACTACGTGCTGGCGCATGGCTATGTGCGCGAAGACCATGTGCTGGATGAAGAGCTGCCTCTGTGGGTACCCATCCCGGCGCTGGCCGAGGTGCAAGTGGCCTTGGAAACCGCGGTGGCCGAGGTCACGCAGTTGAGCGGCTATGAGCTCAAGAAGGTGCTGCGCACCGGCACCGTGGCCTCCACCGACAACCGCAACTGGGAGCTCCTTCCCTTCCGCGGACCACACAGCACGCCCGCACGGCGCTTCAGCCAAAGCCGCGCGGTGGCCCTGGACATGGAAAGCGCCACGATTGCGGCCAACGGTTTTCGCTTCCGTGTGCCCTACGGCACCTTGCTGTGTGTGAGCGACAAGCCCCTGCACGGCGAAATCAAGCTGCCGGGCATGGCCAACACCTTCTACCGCGAACGCGTCGACCAACACCTGCGCATCGGCATCCGCGCCATCGAACTGCTGCGCCGCGCCGGCATGGGGCAACTCCATTCACGCAAGCTGCGCTCGTTCGCCGAGGTGGCCTTCCAATAAGGTCGCCGTCAATCGGGTCGCCATAAATGGGGTCGGAGTCGATTTTTTGCGAACACCTGGCGTGGCGTGTCGAAGCCAGGAAGCCTGGGCTGAGGCCGTGGCTTCGATCACGACCGCATCGCCGGCTTGGGGTGAGGTCCGCCTGCTCAGACAAGTCTTCGACAACTCGCATTCGGACCTCACCCCAAGCCAACGCTGCTGGGTGGTACATGTCATGCCAAGCGCACCAGAGGAAGCGCGCCCCGACGTTGCATTTATGGGTGAGCGTGTGGCTGCACCTTTGACGCTGCCTGCTTGGCTTTGGTGCGGGCCTCGTCCACATCAGCCGCGCGTGCCAAGGCCACGCCCATGCGCCGCTTGACGAAGCTCTCGGGCTTGCCGAACAGGCGCAGGTCCGTGCCTTCGATGGACAAGGCCTGGTCGACATCGGCAAACGAGATGCCCACCGCGTCCACACCGCCATAGATCACCGCGCTGGCCCCGGGGTTGCGCAGCGAGGTGTCCACGGGCAGGCCCAGGATGGCGCGGGCGTGCAATTCGAATTCGCTTTGCCATTGGGTGCACAGCGTCACCAGACCGGTGTCGTGAGGCCGGGGGCTGACCTCGCTGAACCACACCTCGTCGCCCTTGATGAAGAGCTCCACGCCGTACAGGCCACAGCCGTCGGGCTGGCCCTGCAGGCCGCGGCCCAGGTCATCGGTCACGGCTTTGGCGATGGCCTGCGCGCGCTGCAGGGCCACCGGCGTCATGCGCTGGGGTTGCCAGCTCTCCACATAGTCGCCGCTGACCTGCTGGTGGCCAATGGGCTCGCAGAACTGGGTGTGGATGGCGCCGTCAGCGCCGCGGGCACGCACGGTCAGCAGGGTGATCTCGTAGTCAAAGTCGATGAAGCCTTCCACGATGACCCGGCCCTTGGCCACGCGTCCGCCGGCCATGGCGTAATCCCACGCCGTCTTCACATCAGCAGGCGTGTCGATCTTGCTTTGGCCCTTGCCCGATGAACTCATCACCGGCTTCACGATGCAGGGGTAGCCAATCGGCGCCTGGCCGTCGCTGCCGTCAATCGCCGCCTGCAGGTCTTCCAAGGAATCACAGAAGCGATAGGGGCTGGTGGCCAAACCCAAGGTTTCGGCCGCCAGGCGGCGGATGCCTTCGCGGTCCATGGTCAGGCGCGCGGCCCGTGCGGTGGGCACCACGCGCACCACGCCCTCGGCTTCCAGGGCCTGCAGCTCGGCTGTGGCGATGGCTTCAATCTCGGGCACCACCATCAGGGGCTTCTCGCGCTCGATGAGTGCACGCAGCTGCTGCGCATCACTCATGGTGATCGTGTGTGCCCGGTGCGCCACCTGATGGCCCGGCGCGTTCTCGTAGCGGTCCACCGCAATGGTCTCCACACCCAGGCGCTGCAGGGCCATCAGCACTTCCTTGCCCAGCTCGCCGCTGCCCAACAGCATCACGCGCGTCGCCGAGGGGGAAAGAGGGGTGCCGAGTGTGGTCATGGGGGGTCCGTCAAGGGATGTCAGGGTGAACAGCGGCATCGTATCGAAAGCCGCCCCGCGCACGCTGAGCAGGCTTCCAAGCCTGAACCCCGCGCTGGGATGACCCCATGCGCCGCACGGGTTTGAAAGCGCCGGCCCCGGGGCGTGGTCGCACCTACACTGCGCCCATTGGCAGCCCCTTGGTGGAACCCCCGTGGCACACCGGCGCCACCCGCGCCACCATGCCGCGGGCTGCATGCACCTGGGTGCGCCGGCGCCGCCGGAGCAGCCCAGCCCACCGAATTCGGAGTTCCCGTGACCGTCATCGACCTGCCCACAGCGGCCGCGCCTGCGCGCATGGCCGGCACTGCACAAACTGCGCAACCCTGGCTGGAACACTATCCGCCTGGCGTCGGCGCCGCCGTGGAAGTTCCAGCGCACCTGACGCTGGTGGACATCCTGGAAGACTCGATGCGCCGCTATGCCAATCGCACGGCCTCGCGTTGCCTGGAGCGCACGCTGACCTTTGGCCAGATCGACCAGTTGTCGCTGGCCCTGGGTGCTTGGCTGCAGTCCACGGGCCTGAAGCAGGGCGACCGGGTGGCCCTGATGATGCCCAATGTGCCCCAGTACATGGTGGCCATTGCCGCGGTGCTGCGTGCGGGCTACGCGGTGGTGAACGTGAACCCGCTGTACACCGCGCGCGAACTGGAGCACCAGCTCAAGGATTCGGGTGCCAAGGCCATCATCGTGCTGGAGAACTTCGCCAGCACCTTGGAAGAAGCCATCGACAAGACCGATGTGAAGCACGTGGTGGTCACCGGCCTGGGCGACTTGATCGGTTGGTGGAAGGGCCGCTTCGTGAATTTCGCGGTGCGCCACCTGCGCAAGATGGTGCCCGAGTACCGGCTGCCGCTGGACGGCGGCCGCACCGTCACGCGCTGGCGCCAGGCCATCGAACAGGGCCGCAGCCGCACCTTGCAGCGGCCCACCATCTCGCCTGACGACGTGGCCTTTTTGCAATACACCGGCGGCACCACGGGCGTGTCCAAAGGCGCCACGCTGCTGCACCGCAACGTGGTGGCCAATGTGCTGCAGACCGAAGCCTGGTTCAAGCCCAAGCTCGACGAGATCGGTCACAAGCAACTGGTGATCGTGTGCGCACTGCCCCTGTATCACATCTTCGCGCTGACCATTTGCTACCTCATGGGTGCGCGCATGGGCTCACAGAACCTGCTGATCCCCAACCCGCGCGACATCCCGGGCTTCATCAACACGCTGCGCAACGTGAAGGTGAACATGTTCCCGGCGGTCAACACGCTGTTCAACGCCCTGGCCAATGAGCCCGAGTTCGCCAAGCTCGACTGGTCGGGCCTGAAGGTCAGCAACGGGGGTGGCATGGCGGTGCAGCAGGCCACGGCTGAGAAGTGGATGCGCGTCACCGGGTGCCCCGTGGTGGAGGGCTATGGCCT
This sequence comes from Betaproteobacteria bacterium, assembly GCA_009925955.1. Taxonomy (GTDB): domain Bacteria; phylum Pseudomonadota; class Gammaproteobacteria; order Burkholderiales; family Burkholderiaceae_C; genus RFTU01. Next base: position 6,704 of record RFPX01000004.1, on the reverse strand, counting down.
GTCGGAAACCTCGCCCGTGGCCACCTCCAACCGCTTGGACCTCAAGGAGTTCAGCGGCACGATCGGCCTGCCCATCCCCAGCACCGACATTGCCATCCGCGACGACGATGGGCGCGATGTGCCCATTGGCCAGCCGGGTGAAATCTGCATCAAGGGCCCCCAGGTCATGGCCGGCTACTGGAACCGCCCCGATGAAACCGCCAAGGTGATGACGCCCGATGGCTACTTCAAGAGTGGCGATGTGGGCATCATGGACGAACGCGGTTATGTGCGCATCGTCGACCGCAAGAAGGACATGATCCTGGTCTCGGGCTTCAACGTGTACCCCACCGAAATCGAACAGGTGGTGGGCCTGCACCCCGGCGTGCTGGAGTGTGCCGCCGTGGGCATACCCGACGAACGATCCGGCGAGGCGGTCAAGCTCTTCGTGGTGAAGAAGGATGGTGCCAGCATCTCCGAAGACGAGATCGCCGCCTACTGCCGCGAGAACTTCACCGCCTACAAGCGGCCCAAGATCATCGAGTTCCGCGACGACCTGCCCAAGAGCAACGTGGGCAAGATCTTGCGGCGCGAGTTGCGCAGCGACGCCTGAAGCCAGGCGCTTAGGCGGCGCGGCGACGCCAGGGTGCCATGACGCGCCATCCGGCGTCACAATGGAACCATGCAAGCGGTACCCGCCCCGAACCTGGCCTCGGTCTTTGAGCCCTTGCACCTGCAGGTGCTGCAGCGAGATTGGCTCTCGTCCAACCAGGTGGTCTTCCTGGACGCCCCCGGCGGCGGCGCCAGCGTGGTGGACACCGGCTACTCCAGCCATGCCCCACAGACGGTGGCCCTGCTGGAGACCGCCCTGCAGGGGCGCCGGCTGGCGCGCATCCTGAACACGCACCTGCACTCCGACCATTGCGGCGGCAACCGCGCGCTGCAGGCGCGCTGGCCCCAGGTTCAAACCTGGGTTCCGCAGGCGGCCTTTGAAAAGGCACGCCACTGGGACCAAGAGCGCCTGACCTACCGCCTGACGGGGCAAACCTGCCACCCCTTCCAGGTCGACCACGCCCTGCAACCCGGGCAGGCGGTGGAATTGGGCGGTCACACCTGGCAGGTGCACGGCGTGGGTGGTCACGACCCCGATGCGGTCCTGCTGTTTCAGGCTGAACACCGGGTGATGATTTCCGGTGATGCCCTGTGGCGCAACAAGGTGGCGCTGACCTTCCCCGAACTCGACGGGCATGATGGCTTTGGCCCCGCCTTGGCCGCCCTGGACCTGATCGAGTCCTTGGCGCCTGCCGTGGTGATCCCGGGCCACGGCGAGCCCTTTTGCGAGGTGGAAGACGCGCTGGCGATCAGCCGCAAGCGGCTGCAACACCTGCGGGCGCACCCCGCACACCATGCGCGCCACGCGCTGCGGGTGATGATGGTGTTCCACTTGCTGGAGCACCGACGCCGTGACCGCCAGGCCCTGTGCGCCTGGCTGGCCGAGTGCCCCCTGGCCCAACGCGAGGCGGTTCGACAGTTGATGCAGGCAGAGCCGCAGGCCTTCGTGCCCCGCATCCTCCAGAGCCTGGTGGACGACGGCGTGGTGCAGCTCCAGGGTGCCGACGTGGTGATGGCATGAGCACACAGGCCTTGGCCCAGCCCGCAGCGCCCTCGCGCGCCGCGCTGTCTTCGATGATCGAGGTCCTCGAAGCCGGCTTGCTGGAGCGTGACGCGGCCGCGCGGCTGGTCTTGCTGGCTGCGGTGGCTGGCGAGCATGTGTTGCTCTTGGGCCCACCGGGTACCGCCAAGAGTGAGCTGGCGCGCCGCTTGCAAAAGGTCATCGAAGCCCCAGCCCAGGGCAGTGGCACCACGGTCTGCTTCGAGCGGCTGCTCACCCGGTTTTCGACCCCTGAGGAGCTGTTCGGGCCCTTGTCGCTCAAGGCCCTGGAGGACGACCGCTACGAACGCCTGGTCGAAGGCTACCTGCCCACAGCGCAGGTGGCCTTTCTCGACGAGGTGTTCAAAGCGAACTCGGCCATCCTCAATGCGCTGCTGACCCTGCTCAACGAGCGCGTGTTCGACAACGGCACGCAGCGGCTGCCGGTGCCCCTGGTGACGGTGGTGGGTGCCAGCAACGAGACGCCTGAAGACGAGGCGTTGCAGGCCTTTCACGACCGCTTCTTGCTGCGGGTGCCGGTGCAGCCGGTGGGCGATGCCTCGTTTGAGGCCCTGGTGGCCTCTGATTTGGCGCAGCCCCCCCTGCGCTCCACCGCGCGCACGGCCGCCAACGAAGCACCGCTGGCTGAGCGATTGAGTGCCGCCAGCCGTCAGGTCGTCGAGGACGCCGCGGCCTCGGTGGTGCTCACCCCCGACACACTGCAGGCCATGCACGCGCTGCGCACCCTGCTGAAGGCGGGGAACGTGGTGGTATCCGACCGGCGATGGCGGGCCCTGGCACGCCTGCTGCGGGTGGCCGCCGCGGCCGAAGGGCGCCCCACGGTGGAGCCCTGCGACCTTTGGCTGGCCGCCTACGTCACCGCCCCCAACCCACAGGCGCTGGATCAGGTGATGCGGTGGTGGCAGCAAGACGTGCTGCGGGTGGGGCCCGCTGATGCCCCAGGCTGGCGCCACAGCGCTCAGGCCTTCGAAAAACAGCTGGAAATCGAAACCCAGGCCCTGGCCGAAGAGGGTGCGGAGTCCGCCGGCAAGATGGCCCTGGCGCGCAGCCTGGGCGGCGCCCAAGCCACAGAAGGCACGGGGGGCAACAGCGAGATGCTGCGCTTGTATTCGGAGCGCGCACAGGCGCACCTGCGCAAGCGCTGGAGCCCCCTGCACATTCGTGCCCGGGTGGCCCAGGTGCAAGACCTTCGGGCATCGGTACAGGCCGCGCATGCGCAGGCCCAGGCCGACTGGTCCGAGCTTCAGGGCAGGCTGCTGGGCCGGCTGTGGCTGCCACCGTCCTGGGCCCACGAGACCTTGGCGCCCTTGGGCGAGCGGGTGGCCTTGCTGGCCGCGTTGGTGCAACGGCTGCAAGCCGCCGAGCAGGGTTTCGCAGCCTTGCCGGTCAACGAAGACCTGGCCGACGTGCCGGCACCCATCACCGTCACCAGCTGATGGGTGCCGACCCAAGCCCGCTGCTCGAAGCACTGGCGCGCGAGCTGTGGCTGCCGGGCTTGGTGTGCAGCAGCGGCCAGCCAGGGCCGCGGCTGGCCCATCTGGCGCATTGGTGGGACCGGCTCTTGGCCGGTGAGATGCCCGACCACAACGCCGACCTGGGCGACCCGCCCGTGGCGGCTGCCCTGCGCCAAGCCGTGGCAGACCTGCAGCTGAGCGCACTCACACGGGGCAGCCCCGAAACGACCTTGCAGCTGCTGCGCACGGCCCTGTGGCACGCTGACCGCCTGATCGACCGGCACGAGGCACAAGCGCGCAGCGAGGCGATTCTGGAGATGGCCCAAGCCTTTCGCGCCGAGTGGGCGGTGGAGCGGGCAGACTGGGAGGAAGCGCAGGCCTTGCTGCAAAGCATGGGCGAAGGTGAGCATCTGCACTGGGATGCGCTCAAGGGCCACCTGCGCAGCCGGGCATGGCACGAAGCCCGGCGCCTGGCCGCTCTGATGGCGCAACGGCCCGAACTGGCCGCGCTGCTGCGCCGCGTGGGCCGCATGCAACGCCCGCTGACCGCGGTCCACCACCCGCCGGCGCCGCGCGACGCCGTGTCGGGCCCGCAGCCTGCGGCGGGCTTGAAGCCGGTGGAAACCGTGCTGCCCGACGCGCCCGGTGAACTGCGCGGCATCCGACTGGGAGACCGGCTGGAGCGGCTCTTGGGCAGCGAGCTCCAGCAACTGCGCCACCCCGTGCTGCACAAGTGGTGGCGCGCGCGCAAGGCCGAGGCGCGGCTGCTGACCTACGACAGCCAGGCCCTGCTGGTGGACTGGCGGCCTGACCCCCAGGCCACCCCACGCCACCGCACCCATCCCACGGCGAACCCACCGCTGGAGCGCGGCCCCCTGCTCATCTGCCTGGATACATCGGGCTCCATGCAGGGCGCACCAGAGTCCATCGCCAAGGCGGTGGTGCTGGAAGCAACCCGGGTGGCCCAGCAGGAGCGCCGCGGGTGCGTCGTCATGGCCTTCGGTGGGCCTGACGAGGTGATCGAACGCGAACTGGACTTCAGCCCCGAAGGTTTCCATCGCCTGATGGAGCTGATCGGCCAGGGCTTTGACGGCGGCACCGATGTGCAGACACCCATCGAGCGGGCCATCGCCCGCGTGCACGAGCGGCGGTGGGCCAGCGCCGATGTCCTCATCGTCAGCGACGGCGAATTCGGCTGCACGCCCGCCACCCTGGAGCAGCTGGACGCGGCACGGACCGAACTGGGCCTGCGGGTCTTCGGTCTGCTGATCGGAGACCGCGAGACCATGGGCCTGCTGGAAGTGGCCGACGAGATCCATTGGGTGCGCGACTGGCGGCGCGACGCCCCGCCGGGGGTGTCGCACGGGTCGGGCGGGGCGGGTTTTTCGCCGGTTCACAGCAAGAGCCTGACGGCCTTGTTCTTTCCCAACGCCTTGAGTGAGCGCGCGGCTCGCCATGCCCGGGGCCTGGGCCCACCCGAGTCCTGAACGGTGACCCCCAGCCCTGCAGCGCCGTTCGCCCAGGATGCAGCCTATCGCCCGCCACGACACTTCGTCGCTTCGGTGCTGCCTGCGCTGGCTCAGCGCCGTAGAGTGCCATCACCTTGCATGATGGAACCAAGATGAGCACTTCCACCCCCAAAGCCCCCGCCAAAACCCCCTGGGCCCAGCGCCTTCAGCCCCTGGTGCGGGGCTTTCACAACTACGCCACCTGGCTGGTGGGCATCAGTTGGAAGCGCTTCTTCGTGCTGTCGATCCTGCTGCTGATACTGGCCGGCATCCTGCAATCCATGCCCCCGTTCAGCTGGACGATGCACGAGGTGACCGAGGAACACGAGACCCCGACGCCGCCCAAGCCACCAGCGCCCCCCAAGGCATGGGAGCCGGTCATCCGCATCGAGACCACACCCAAAGGCACGGCCGAAGCCGAGGTCAAGGGCGTGGACATCCGCATCGACGAGAACGGCGTTCGCGTCCTCAAGCGCGCGGCAGAACCGTCACCGGCCACCCCCGGTGCGGAAAGCTCAGCGCCTCAAGCCCATGGCTCCGAGCCGGGCAAGGAGCGCGAAATCCGGGTGGATGTGCGGCGCAACGGTCAGGGGCAGGACGAGGCCTCCATACGCGTGACCCTGCCCGAAGGAGCCGATACCGCGGCCATTCGTGAAGCGATCGAGGAGGCCAAGCGGGCCGTCCAAGAGGCCCTGAAGGAGCCGGTGATCGAGGCCGTGGAAGGCCCGCGCAACCCCGGCAAAACCGTGCGGGTGAGCCGGGTGCACGCCGAAAACGTCCTCACCGATTTGGCCTTCTTGTGGATCTTGGCCTCCATCATCATCAAGCTCACCTACAAGGGACAGCTGCAGGCCCGCGCCGAAGCGGCACAAGCCAACGAAGTGGCTGAAGCCGAGTCGCTCAAGCGCCAGTTGGCCGAGGCCCGCATGGCCACCATGCAGGCCCAGGTGGAGCCCCATTTCCTGTTCAACACCCTGGCCTCCATCGAGCACCTGATCGAAACCGATCCGCCGCGCGCCAGCCGGATGCAGCGTGCCCTGATCGATCTGCTTCGGGCCACCATGCCTTCGCTGCGGGATGGGGGTGTGGCGGAGTCGCGAACCCTGGGTCAGGAGCAGGCCGTGATCGAGCCCTACTTGGCCATCCTGAAAATGCGCATGGAGGAACGGCTGGAAACGGCCATCGACATTCCGGCCGGCCTGCTGTCGGCGGAGTGCCCACCGATGATGCTGCAGATGCTGGTGGAAAACGCCATCAAGCACGGCCTGGAGCCACAGGCCCAAGGCGGCCGTCTGGTGATTCAGGCCAGCGTGGTGGATGGTCAATTGCAACTGGCGGTGAGCGACTCCGGCGTAGGCTTGAGCCCCACCTGGCAAGCCTCACCGGGCACCGGCCTGAAGAACATTCGAGAGCGGCTGTCCTTGCGCTATGGTGATGCAGCACAGTTGACCGTAGAGCCGATGGCCAGCGGTGGCACCAGCGTGGTGGTCCGCCTGCCCTATCGGGTGGTCAGCGCCGCCAAGGCCACCGGTGAGGCCACGCCCGCCACCTGATCTGAACGACCTTCCCACCATCTGGCGTTTACGTTTGAACTGCAACACTGGAGAGGCGACCATGCGACTGTTTTGGAAAATCACACTGACGGTGATGCTGCTGATCGTGCTGCTGGGCACCCTGGCCGTGGCGGGTATCTTGAGCTGGGCTGGAGAGCAAGACGCCGTGCGCATCGTCGTGGACGGTGAGCCCTGGTCCCTGAACGTACCCTCGGGATGGGGCTTGGTGGGGGTGCTGGCGGCCGTGGCAGCCGCTCTGCTGATCCTGCTGACCGTGGTGCCCGTGCTCTTGTTGCTGGCCCTGGTGATCGGGCTGATCGGAACCGTGTTGGGCGGGCTGGTGGCCCTGGCGCCGGTGCTGCTGGTGGCGGCCCTGATTTGGTGGCTCGTACAACGCTCACGCCCGCAGCCCTGAGGCCAAGGCCATGAACAACACCCTGCCTTCAATCCGCGCGGTCTTGGCCGATGATGAGCGGCTGATGCGGGAGCAGTTGCGCCTGCGCTTGTCACAGGCCTGGCCGACATTGGAAATCGTCGC
>RFPX01000300.1 GCA_009925955.1 Betaproteobacteria bacterium | reverse complement strand
GAAGTGCCCCGCTTGCCGTCGGCTTGCCGGTGGCAAGCGCTTGCCGCAGGCCCACGTTACAGCTCGGGCTTGATCATCAGGGTCAGCTCGGCCTGCAACTCGGGGGAGTTCGGATAACGAAACAGGCCTTCCTCCAGGATGGAGGCTGCCGCGTTGTCGTCGCCCATGCAGCGCTGGCACCGGGCCAGTAACCAATAGGTGGTGGCCGGGGTCTGCTCGCCCTGTACGCCCTGCAGTTCGCTCAGCAGTTCATAGGATTCATCCCAGGCGCCACGAGACATGGCCAACAGGGCGCAGATGCCCAGCATGTCTTCACTCTTGGGGTGCAGGCTCAAGCCTGCGTCGCCCAGCGCTTGGGCCAACTCCAGCTGCTCTTGTTGCAGCAGCTTTTGGATGTCCAGGCGAATCTCGGCCGGTGTGCTGCGCTCGGCCAGGGTTTTCACCGACGGCGGAATTTGCATGGCACGGGCGTGACGGCCGGTGACAACGGTGTGGGCTTGTGCTCGCATGTGAGGTCCTTTGAGGGCAGTTGACAGTCCCGGCGAATGCCTGGCCGGGTTAATGCCGTGTACTGCACAACTCGTGCCAGGATTGGTGCGGCAGCCGAATTGAAAAAGCCGGCACAAGGCCGGCTTCTGGGTTCTTGCCCGGGCGGCAAAGGCCAGGGCGGTGTTGCAGCGCGGGGGTGCCCCGAGCCTCATCGGCGCCCGCAGGCCCCTTTCCAAAACAGCTCGCTGGGGGAGTCAGATTGAACCGGATAAGGGCCCTGAGGCCCACCATCGGTCTGAAAAACAGGCTCGCCTTGCCCCATGCGCCGGGTGTACCAGGTGTCCTGCAACACAGTGAAGGTTCGTTGGCTGCAGTCCAGTTCCAGGAGAGCCTTCTTGGAGAAGTACTGGCGTCCCCGCGCGGTGGCGTTGGGTTCCTTGAGGTCCATGATGGTGAAGATTTGGATGCGGCTGCCGGACCTGCGGGACGTGGTGGGGTCGATGTACAGGGTGCGGCCCTCGTAGACGCCTACGCGCTCCCAGGGGCTGGGCTCTGCGCGGGTTTGGGCGCTGCCAGGTACGGCCATGAAGCAGACCAACAGTGCCGCGGCTGGCGCCAGAAACATCTTCTTCAGCATGCATCCTCCCTGCGTGTGCAAAGTTCACCCGGTGACACCCTGAGGCAAGCACACGCCATGCCGGCAAAGCTTTGCCGATGCCGGCAGACTGCAGCGGCCTCAATGAATCACTGTACCGCGAACCCTTGGGGTTGCTGCAGCGCGGCGGGACCCGGGCTTAGGGCCGAAACAGCCGTTCATTGGCCTGGATCATCGCCAATGAGGCCTGATCCAGCGTTCGCGCCTGCCGAAGCACCAGGCCTGCGGCGGTGTCGATGGCCTGGCCTTTGGCCAATTCGCCCGCAGATTCCCCGTAATCAGTCTCCACCGCCGTACTGCGTGAGGCCGACAGGTTGACCGAGTGAAGGGCCAACTGGTCGGCAGCATGGGTTAAGCGTTGGAGCGAGGCACCAAGCGACGCCCGTGCTGAAAGAACCTGACCGATCTCGCGGTCGATCTGCGCGACAGCCTGTGTGGCGCCTGCCGCAGAGGCGATATCCGTGTTGTTCAGCGTTGGGTTGATTTGTGGTGGCGCGACGATGTTGTCAATGAATAGGCGGGCACCAGCGGCTGTGCCGCCTGTGGCATCGAAGGTTCCCGACACGAATACAAACTTGTAGTTGCCGTCGGCGGGTATGTTGGTGGTGACCGTGGCCCAGTTGGTGGTCATCGCACCGCTTCCACCGGTGGCATCCAACATCTTCACCGTGGCTCCGGTGTCCACATTGAGCAGGTAGGCGTAGACATCGTAGGCATCAGCACCCCCCTGCGCTTTCCAATCAAAGGAGACGGTATCCCCTGACTTC
>RFPX01000299.1 GCA_009925955.1 Betaproteobacteria bacterium | reverse complement strand
GTCCTTGAATTGCTCGCGCAGCTTGTTCTTCTGCATCTTGCCCGTGGCCCCCAAGGGAATGGCCTCGACGAACACCACATCATCAGGCGTCCACCACTTGGCGATCTTGCCCTCGTAGAAGCCGATGAGTTCTTCACGCGTCACCTCGGCGCCGGGCTTCTTCACCACCACCAGCAAGGGCCGCTCGTCCCACTTGGGGTGGCGCGCCGCAATGCAAGCGGCCATGGCCACCGCCGGGTGGGCCATCGCGATGTTTTCCAGGTCGATCGAGCCGATCCACTCGCCCCCGCTCTTGATCACGTCCTTCGTGCGGTCGGTGATGAGCATGTAGCCCTCGGCGTCGATCTTGGCCACATCACCCGTGGGGAACCAACCATCGCGCAGCACATCGCCGCCCTCGCCCTTGAAGTACTGCTGCAGGATCCAGGGGCCGCGCACCAGCAGGTCGCCGCTCTTGTCGGTGCCGAAGGGAATCTCGTGGCCTTCTTCGTCCACCACCTTCATGTCCACACCGAAGATGGCGCGCCCCTGCCGGTACATGATGCTGTAGCGGTCTTCCTGCGACAGGGCCAGGTGCCGGGCCTTGAAGGTGGAAGCGGTGCCCAATGGGCTCATTTCCGTCATGCCCCAGGCATGGATCACGTCCACACCGTACTGCTCTTTGAAGGCGCGAATCATGGCCGGCGGGCAGGCCGATCCACCGATCACGGTGCGGCGCATGGTGCTGAACTTGAGTTGGTGGGTCCCCACATGGGCCAAGAGCGCTTGCCACACCGTGGGCACGCCGGCCGACAGCGTCACCTGTTCGCTTTCGAACAACTCGTACAGCGACTTGCCGTCCAAGGCGCCACCGGGGAACACCATCTTGGCTCCCGTCATGCAGGCCACATAGGGCAGGCCCCAGGCGTTGACATGGAACATGGGCACCACGGGCAGGATCACGTCGCGCGCCGAGCAGTTCAGTGCATCGGGCAGTGCCGCAGCCATCGTGTGCAGCACGGTGGAGCGGTGGCTGTACAGCACGCCCTTGGGATTGCCTGTGGTGCCACTGGTGTAGCACAGCGAGGAAGCCGACTGCTCGTCGAACACCGGCCATTGCATGGGCGCGTCGGACTGCGCCTCGATCAGGTCTTCATAGACCAGGAGGTTGGGGATGGCTTTGGCCGACTCGGGCAGGCTGGCGCGGTCGGTCATGGCCACCCAGTGCTTGACCGTCTTCGTGCGCGGGGCCACAGCAGCAATCAGCGGCAGGAAGGTGAGGTCGAAGAAGAGGATCTGGTCTTCGGCGTGGTCGGCGATCCACACCACCTGGTCCGGGTGCAGCCGCGGGTTCACCGTGTGCAGCACCGATCCAATGCCCGACACACCGAAGTACAGCTCCATGTGCCGGTAGCCGTTCCAGGCCAGCGTGGCCACGCGGTCCGAGGGCTGGATCCCCAGGGCCTGAAGGGCACGCGCCATACGGCGCGAGCGGGCTGCCAGTTCTCGATAGGTGTACCGGTGGATGTCGCCTTCCACGCGCCGGGACACGATCTCCTGCTCGGGGTGGTGGCGCTCGGCATGCACGAGCAGGGAAGAAATCAACAGGGGTTGGTGCTGCATCAAACCAAACATGATCGTGTCTCCAGTGCTGCGTTATCCAGCGTGGTGCCTATCCTATGTGGGACGGTCTCCCCTTTGGGCCATGACCCCACCCATGCGAATGGCACCGCCCGGCGCCCACTGGGGGTTGAAGACCAGGCCCGGTGCCAGGCGAGGCCACAGCATCACCACGGTAGACCCCAGCAGGAAGCGGCCCATCTCAGCGCCCTGCGCCAGCTCGACCGGCCGATCGGCATAGCGCCAATCGCGCACCACGCCGGGCCGTGGCGGGTTCACCAGGCCGTGCCACACGGTGGCCATGCTGCCCACGATGGTGG
>RFPX01000298.1 GCA_009925955.1 Betaproteobacteria bacterium | reverse complement strand
CGGCCAACCGGGTGCACCCGCGCTGGGGGCGGCAGCCGAACGTGAAACCGCCCCTTCGGTGTACACCAACACCCAATTCGTGAACCTGCCGGCCGCCTCGCTTGCCGGGCACTCGCCGGCCAGTTTTGCGGTGTCGCTGTTCGGTGCGTCGGCCAACCGCTTCCTCAACCTGGAGATCTCGGCACTGGAGGCCGATGGCCGAGGCAAGGTGATCTCCAGCCCCCGCATCGTGACGGCCGATCAGGTGGAGGCCCACATCAAGCAGGGCTTCAAGGTCCCCTACCGTGGCGCGCCCTCGCCCTTGTCTCCTTCGCCCCAGGTGCAGTTTCAAGAAGCCAACCTCAAGCTCACGGTGACGCCGCAGATCACGCCGGAGGGCCATGTGATACTCAGCGTCATGGTCAACAAAGACAGTCTGGGTGCGCTGACGCCCGACGGTCGCGAGATCAACACCAAGGAAGTCAAAACCAAGGTGCTGGTGGAAAACGGGGGAACGGTGGTGATCGGCGGCATCTACGAACAGGAAGAAGCCGACACGCGGGTGAAGGTGCCGGTGCTGGGCCAACTGCCCTTGCTGGGCCCCTTGTTCCGCACCACGGGCCGCGACGCGCGGCGAACCGAGTTGTTGGTGTTCCTGACACCGCAGGTGCTGATGAACGCCGGTGGAGGCGCCCGTTGATCATGGCCACTGTGCCCTTTGTTCTCGGCCTGCAAGTGGCCCGGTCATGGGCCTGAGCCTGGCCCTGGTGGCCATGCCCGGTGCGGGCAAGACCACGGTTGGCCGCTTGCTGGCCAAGCAGCTGCACCTGCCCTTTGTGGACGTCGATCACGAGATCGAGCGCCGATTGGGCATGGGCATCAAGGACTTCTTCGCACAACAGGGCGAGGCGGCCTTTCGGGATGTCGAGCAATCCGTGCTGGCGGAGCTGGCCAATGGCCGGCCCATGGTGCTGGCCACTGGCGGCGGTGCGGTGCTGCGCGAAGCCAACCGTGAGGCTTTGCACCACCATTGCACTGTGGTCTACCTGCGTTCAAGCCCGGAAGAGTTGTTTCGCCGCTTGCGACACGACCGCCAACGTCCCCTGCTGCAGGTGGCCGACCCACTGCGCAAGCTGCGCGAACTGTTTCGCGAGCGCGACCCGCTGTACCGGCGCACGGCCCACTTCGTGATCGAAACCGGACGCCCCACCGTGCAGGGTCTGGCCGGCATGATCCTGATGCAGTTGGAACTGGCCGGCCGGGTGGACCCGGCCGGCCAGTTCGCGCACTACCCGCGGGTGCTCGAAGTGGTCTTGCCCGATGGCGAGGCACACAAGGATTGGCAGAGCCTCAACACCGTTTTCGATCAACTCCTGGCGCAGGCCTGCGACCGCCGCACGGTGCTCTTCGCGCTGGGCGGTGGGGTAATCGGCGACCTGACGGGCTTCGCAGCCGCTTGCTACATGCGCGGCGTGCCCTTTGTGCAGGTGCCCACCACCTTGCTGGCCCAGGTGGATTCCTCCGTGGGCGGCAAGACGGCGGTGAACCATCCCCTGGGCAAGAACATGATCGGTGCCTTCTACCAGCCGGTTCGGGTCTTGTGCGATTTGGACGTGCTGCGCACGCTGCCCGACCGCGAGTTCAGCGCAGGCCTGGCCGAAGTGATCAAGTATGGGCCGATCGCCGACGAGGCCTTTCTTGACTGGATCGAGCGCGAACTGCCCGCGCTGATGGCACGAGACCCCAAGGCATTGGCGCACGCGGTTCGACGCTCTTGCGAGATCAAGGCCTGGGTGGTGGGTCAGGACGAACGAGAGTCCGGCTTGCGCGCGATCCTCAACTTCGGCCACACCTTCGGGCATGCGATTGAGGCGGGCCTGGGCTACGGGCAATGGCTGCACGGTGAAGCGGTGGGCTGCGGCATGGTCTTGGCCGCCGAGC
>RFPX01000297.1 GCA_009925955.1 Betaproteobacteria bacterium | reverse complement strand
TGCGGCAAGAGCACGCTGCTGCGCACCTTCAACCGCATGTTCGAGCTCTACCCTGAGCAGCGCGCTGAGGGGCAGATCCTGCTGGACGGTGCCAACATCCTGGACAAGAAGCTCGATGTGAGCCTCATCCGCGCCAAGATCGGTATGGTCTTTCAAAAGCCCACGCCCTTCCCCATGAGCATCTACGACAACATCGCCTTCGGCGTGAAGCTGTTCGAGACGCTCTCGCGCGATGCGATGGACGAACGCGTGGAGTGGGCGCTTAAAAAGGCCGCGCTGTGGAACGAGGTGAAGGACAAGCTGCAGCAAAGCGGCTCGGGTCTGTCCGGCGGTCAGCAGCAGCGCCTGTGCATTGCCCGCGGCATCGCCATCAAGCCCGAGGTGTTGCTGCTGGACGAGCCTTGCTCGGCGCTGGACCCGATTTCCACCGGCAAGATTGAAGAGCTCATTGGCGAACTCAAGCACGATTACACGGTGGTGATCGTGACGCACAACATGCAGCAGGCCGCGCGCTGCTCGGACTACACGGCCTACATGTACCTGGGCGACCTGGTGGAGTTCGGCCCCACACGCGAGGTCTTCACCAAGCCCAAGAAGAAGGACACCGAGGACTACATCACCGGGCGCTTCGGTTGAGGCCTTCAGGCCGACCGCAGCCTCCGCAACTCCCCACGACCGTGATCTGATCCAGGAAGACGACGATGAGCGACAAGCACCTTTCCACGCAGTACGACGCTGAGCTCAGCGCGATTTCCAACCAAGTCTTGCAGATGGGCGGCCTGGCCGAGTCCCAGGTGGCCAGAGCCGTGGAGGCCCTGACCCAGCTCAAGGCCGACCTGGCCGAGGATGTGCTGATCCAGGAAGCGCGGGTCAATCAGATGGAGATGGACATCGATTCGGAGCTGTCGGCCATCATCGCGCGCCGGCAGCCCACGGCGCGAGACTTGCGCCTGTTGGTGGCCATCGCCAAGATGATCGCCAACCTGGAGCGGGTGGGTGACGAGGCTGCCCGCGTGGCCCGCACCACCAAGAAGTTGATTGAGTCGGGCATCTCCACCCGCCTGCCCATCCACGACGTGGCCCACGAGGCCGAGCTGGCGGTGGCCCAGTTGCGCAAGGCCTTGGACTCCTTTGCCCGCCTGGACGTGGCGCGCGCCCTGGAGGTGCTCAAGCACGACGACGAAATTGACCAAGAGTTCGACGGGCTGATGCGCAAGCTCATCACCTTCATGATGGAAGACCCCCGCACCATCAGCAGCAGCATCGACCTGATCTTTGTGGCCAAGGCCATCGAGCGGGTGGGCGACCACGCCAAAAACCTGGCCGAAGTGACCATCTACGTGGTCAAGGGTGCCGATGTGCGCCACCAGGGGGTGGAAGACCTGGACAAGGCGGTGGAATAAAAAATTTGTTGCGCCGCAGCAAAAAGGGCTTGCAATCCGAAAAATCGGGCTTATCATTCGTTTCATGTTGCAGTGCAGCAATCGCTTGAAGACTGCAACGGATCGATCGGAACCCTGATTTCGTTCTCATTGCAAACTTTCATTTGGAGCCCATCATGCTGAACACGCAACAATTCATCGCCGCCCAACAAGCCCAAGTCGAGTCCTTCTTCGACCTGACCCACAAGGCCTTCACCAACATGGAGAAGGTGGTGGAGTTGAACCTGGCCACCGCCCGCGCCACGCTGTCCGAGTCCGCCGACCTGGCCAAGGCTGCCCTGGCTGCCAAGGACCCCCAGAGCCTGATGGCCCTGCAGGCTGCTGCACTGCAGCCCAGCGCCGAGAAGGCCACCGCCTACGGTCGCCACCTGGCTGACATCGCCAAGTCGGCCCAAGCCGATGTGGTGGCTGTGGCTGAAGCTCAAGTGGCGGTGGTTCAGCAAAGCCTGCACCAATTGGTGGACGTGGCTGCCAAGAATGC
>RFPX01000296.1 GCA_009925955.1 Betaproteobacteria bacterium | reverse complement strand
TCGGCGACCTTCGGCTTCATCCTGTCGCCCAACCGCAGCGTGGACCTGTCGGTGGACTACTGGCAGTTCGAGCGCTACAACGAAATCCGGGTGCAGCGCGGCCTGGACATCATGAACGCCTACGTGGCCAACCAATCGGCCAATGCAGCGTTGGTGTTGCGTGACTCCAACCAAGCCACCTGGCTGCCCGGCGTGGCCAACAGCGGTCCGATCATTGGCCTGATTCGCCAGTACGGCAACTTCAACTACACCGCCACCAACGGCGTGGACTACGACCTGAGCTGGCGCCTGCTGGACCAAGGCAAGGACCGCGTCACGTTGACCTGGGCCGGCACACGCACGCTCAAGTACGACCAGCAGATCCTGTCGGGCACCGAGCCCAGCCGTCTGGTCAACACCGCCATCGTGCAGGAAGTCCCCAAGAACCGCTACAACCTGCGCCTGGAGTGGAGGGGTGAGACGTGGGGCGGCTGGACCCGCGTGAACCACATCGATGCGATGCGCGTGAGCTCCACATCGCTGTGCGAAACCTCCACCTCGACCCTGTACGTGCCCCTGCGGGCTGAGGGCCTGTGCATGTTGGGTGCTGAGCGCACCTTGGACTTCGGTATGAACTACCGTGGTGTGAAGAACCTGGTGGTGGCCGCCAGCGTGCTCAACGTCACCAACTCCTACGCCCGCTCGGTGGGCATTCCCAACGTGTTCACCTACTGGGACCTGGGAACCCCGGGCATGTTGGGTCGTCGCTTCTCGCTGACGGCAAGCTACAACTTCAAGTAAACCGACGCAGGGCCGCGGGCGACTGCCCGGGGCTCCTGGCGTCATTCAAAGGCGCGCGGCCGACAGCTGCGCGCCTTTTTTCATGGGCGCTCGGTGGCGGCCCTCATCGTCAGCGGAGATACACCTCCACCGCGCCCTTGAGCTTGATCAGCAGGGGCCGGCCGTGGCGGTCGACCGTCTTGCCCGAGGGCACCTTGACCCAGCCTTCGCTGATGCAGTACTCCTCGACATCGAATCGCTCCTTGCCATTGAAGCGGATACCGATGTCCAGTTGCATGAGGTCCCGCACATGGTGCGGGCTGCGGGGGTCGGTGGACAGGCGGTCGGGAAGCTGGGGAGGTGTGGATTCGCTCATGGGGGCATTGTCGGCCCAATGGAGCGGGCGCTGCTGTAGATTCGGGGCTGCACCCTCTGCTGCCGCCTGCGCGGCTTCCGACCATGAAACTTCTGCGACACGGCCCACTGGGCCAAGAGCGGCCCGGCCTGTGTGATGAGCAGGGCCGAATCCGTGACCTGTCGGGCCTGGTGCCCGATTGGACGCCCGAGCAACTGGCGCCCCAGGCCCTGGCCACCTTGGCGCAGCAGGTGGCCGCCCAAGCAGACCAGCTGCCCCTGGTGCCCCCGGGCACGCGCCTGGGCGTGCCGGTGGCGGGCATCCGCCAGTTCCTGGGCATCGGCTTGAACTACCGCCAACACGCCATCGAAGCGGGCATGGCCATCCCCACCGAGCCCATCGTGTTTTCCAAGAGCATCACCGCACTGGCCGGCCCGGATGACGACCTTCCGCTGCCGATGGGGTCGGTGGCCTTGGACTACGAGGTGGAGTTGGGCATCGTGATCGGCAGCACCGTGCGGCGAGTTGCGCAGGCCCACGCGCTGCAGCACGTGGCCGGCTATGTGCTGGCCAACGATGTGAGCGAGCGCGATTGGCAACTGCACCGCGGTGGCCAATGGCTCAAGGGCAAGTGCCACGATGGCTTTGGACCCATTGGGCCTTGGCTCGTGACCACCGATGAGATTCCCAACCCACAGCAACTGGGGCTGAAGTTGAGCGTCAACGGTGAGTTGCGCCAGGACAGCAGCACCGCCGACATGATCTTTGGCGTGGCCGAGATCGTGAGCTACCTCAGCCAGTTCATGACGCTGTT
>RFPX01000295.1 GCA_009925955.1 Betaproteobacteria bacterium | reverse complement strand
GGGCACGCCTGACATCGGATGCGCCCGTCAGCCGCGTGCGCGCCACCGTGCGCGCTGGGCGCGACCGCATGCGCCAGACCCTGCTGTCGTGGCTGCCCGATGACCTTCGCGGCCGCAGAGTGCTGGATGCCGGATGCGGTACCGGCGCGCTGGCCTTGGAGGCCGCGCGGCGCGGCGCGCAGGTGGTGGCCATCGACCTGTCGCCCACCCTGGTGGACCTGGCGCGTGAGCGCACCCAGGCCGAGCGCGACAGGGTCTATGCCGAATGCGGAGGCCAGATCGAGTTCCACGCCGGTGACATGCTCGACCCCGCACACGGGCGCTTCGACCACATCGTGTGCATGGATTCGATCATCCATTACGGACATGCCGATGTGCAGCGTGTGCTGGCCTGCCTGGTCGAGCGCACACAGGCCTCGGTGGTCTTCACCTTTGCGCCACGCACGCCGCTGCTGGCCCTGATGCACAGGGTCGGGTCGCTGTTCCCGCGCGGCGACCGCGCGCCCATGATCGTGCCGGTGGCCGAGGCCCAACTGCAGCGCACCGTCCAGGAAGACCCCCGCTTTGCGCAGTGGTGTGCCCCCCGAACCCAGCGCATTCAGGCCGGTTTCTACATCTCTCAAGCGATGGAACTCCAGCGCCGCTGAGCACCACCCCATGTCCCGCCTTCGCCCTCCTCTGCCCCCCGCGCTCGAGCACTGGCTTCGCGCGGTGGTGCCCCGTGTGCTGCCGTTCGCTGACGCGGCCACGCAGGAGTTGCCGCTGGCGCGCTTGCTGCGCTTGAGCCTGTTTCAGGTTTCCGTGGGCATGGCCGGCGCCTTGCTGGTGGGCACGCTCAACCGGGTGATGATTGTCGAGTTGGGCATGTCGGCTTGGCTGGTGGCGCTGATGGTGAGCCTGCCCATCCTGGCCGCCCCGTTTCGGACCTTCATTGGCTACCGCTCCGATGTCCACCGTTCGGCCATTGGGTGGCGCCGGGTGCCCTACCTGTGGATGGGGACCTTCCTGCTGTTTGCCGGTTTTTCCATCATGCCCTTTGCGCTGATGGTGCTGACTGGCGAGGGCGAACTCGGCCTGGCTTGGGTGGGGCATGTGGCGGCCGCACTGTCCTTCCTGCTGGTGGGACTGGCACTGGCCACCGACATTGCGCCTGAAGCGGTTCGCCCCCGTGTGGTGGCGCTGCTGTATGTGCTGCTGCTGGTGGGGATGGTGGGCGGTGGCCTCGTGTTCAGCACCGCACTGGCCGATTTCAGCGGCACCAAGCTGATCCAAATGGTGCAAAGCGTGGCCGTGCTCACGGTGGTGCTCAACCTGGTGGCCAGTTGGAAGCAGGAGGCCCGAGACCCCAGCCGGCGCCAGCGCCTGGACGAGACGCCCCCCCTGCCCTTCCGAATGCTGTGGGCACGCTTCATCCGACGGCCGGCCTCTCGCCGCTTTCTGTGGACCGTGGGTCTGGGCACGGCTGCCTTCAACATGCACGAGATCGTGCTGGAACCCTATGGTGGGGAAATCCTGGGCCTGAGCGTTGGGCAGACCTCGGCCCTGACCGCGCTGCTGGCAGGCGGTTCACTGGCCGCCTTTGCATGGTCGGCGCGGCGCCTGTCGCTGGGACTTGATGCCCTTCGCTTGGCGGCCCTGGGGCTGCTCATCGGCCTGCCAGGCTTTTCCCTGGTGCTGTTTGCAGCGCCGGCCGACTCGGCCTGGATGTTCCGCCTGGGCACGGTCCTGGTGGGTTTTGGTGCGGGCTTGTTTGCCGTGTCCACCTTGACGGCGGCCATGGACCTGGAGGTTCAGGAGCACACCGGTTTCGCCCTCGGTGCCTGGGGTGCGGTACAGGCCACCGCAGCGGGCGTGTCCATTGGCCTGGGCGGCACCGTGCGGGATGCGGCGGCGGCCTTGGCTGCAGACGGCTCCTTCGGCCCGGCCCTCCAA
>RFPX01000294.1 GCA_009925955.1 Betaproteobacteria bacterium | reverse complement strand
GGCGCCAGCAGGTCAACGCCCATCTGCAGGAACAGATGGGGCAGGTCGATCAGCACCCAGTTCTCGGCCAGCAGGCCCTCTTCCTGTCGCCACCAGTCCATCACCCGCATGGTGATGGGCCGGTTGGTGGCCGGTGTGCCCAGGTAGGGACCGGCGTGCGTGGCCCGAACGCTGGGCCAGCCGGTAGACGCCGCGTAGTCGCCTTCTCCAAAGCGTGCGCGGTGGTGGCCACCCTTGCGGTCGGGAAAGGCCACGAGAAAAGGCTTCTGATGGTGGCGTTGAAAGCCATCGATGCCGCGCGACGTGCCGATGCCACAGGGGCCGTACCACATCATGTCCGGCTGCCAGTACTGCTCCATCCCCATGCTGCGCAAGTCTTGTTGGTTGTAGCGGCCCAACCCGCCGATCATGGCTTCCACCAAGGGCAGGCAGGTCGAGGGCGCACGGCCATCGGCTGCCTGGTTCAGGATGCCCGTGGCGTTCTGCGGCCCAGGCACCAAGAGCTCCAGGCCTGAGGACGGCGGCAACAGGCGCTGCCCTGCCTGGCGCGCCAGGTCGATCAGGTCCAGCAGGATGCGCGCTTCCACGATGCGGCCATCTTCGATCCGGTAGAACTCGCCAAAGCGCAGCCAGGCGGGCTCGCCGGTGGGCGGGATACCCCACAGGGGCGCCAGGAACTTACCCAAGTAGTGCCCGGTGCAGGTGACCCAGGTGCCTGCACCGCCGTCAATACGGCCATCCCAATGGCCCGCGAAAAAGACATCGGTGCGCCGCTCCACATCCGGCATGGCCTGGCGCAGGGGGTTGAGAAAGCCCGTGAGCACCTGCTGCGCGCCGATGAGCTCATTGACCGGGTGCGACACCACCCACTGTGAACTGGGGCTCAGCAGCCGTGCCGCCTCCTGAGCCGAGCTGGGACCCAGCAGTGCCGGCAAACCCAGCCAAGCGGTGTCTTTGGCACTCTTGAGCGATGAGTTGGTGTTGCTCATGGTTTATGCATTCGTATGCAAAGTTTGTCGTCTATGAGGGGATTGGAAGAAGTCTAGGCAAGCAGCTTCGAAAGTTCAAGCCTGTAAATTGACCCTGGTGTTAACCATGAATCCAACACAGGCGGAATCAACACTAGAATGCAAGCGTATGCAAGATTGATGGGAGCATCTGCTGTGATTCGTTATTTGAAGAAGGGTCAGGACGCAGCGTCGCTGGCTGCGGCCGACGGCCAGGTTCGGGCCACTGTGGAGACCATCTTGGCCGACATCGAAAAGCGGGGCGACCAGGCCGTGCGCGAGTACTCCAAGCGCTTTGACCAGTGGGACCCGGCCGACTTCCTGTTGTCGCAGGATGCCATTGCCCAGGCCATGGGCCGCCTGTCCGCGCGCGAGCTTGAAGACATCCGCTTTGCACAGGCGCAGATTCGGCGCTTTGCTGAAATCCAGCGCCAGAGCATGCAGGATGTAGAGGTGGAGACCCGCCCGGGCGTGGTGTTGGGCCACAAGCACATCCCCGTCAACAATGTGGGCTGCTACATCCCGGGCGGCAAGTACCCCCTGATCGCCTCGGCTCACATGAGCGTGCTCACCGCCAAGGTGGCCGGCGTGCCGCGTGTGATCGCCACTGCGCCGCCGTATCAGGGGCAGCCGCATCCGGCCATCGTGGCGGCCATGCACATGGCGGGTGCCGACGAGATTCTGGTGCTGGGTGGCGTGCAGGCTGTGGCCGCGATGGCCATTGGCACCGGGTCGATCAAGGCGGTGGACATGTTGGTAGGCCCGGGCAACCAATACGTGGCCGAAGCCAAGCGGCAGCTGTATGGCCGGGTGGGTATTGACCTGTTTGCAGGCCCCACTGAAACCTTGGTGATCGCCGACGAGTCGGTTGACGGCGAGATGTGCGCGGTGGACCTTTTGGGCCAGGCCGAGCACGGACCCACATCGCCGGCGGTGCTGCTGA
>RFPX01000293.1 GCA_009925955.1 Betaproteobacteria bacterium | reverse complement strand
GGGCGCCAAGCTGTTGGTGGTGGCCTGCAACACCGCCACGGCCGCCGCCCTGCCGGCCCTGCGCCAGGCGTTTCCCGAGGTTCCGATCGTGGGCGTCGAGCCTGGCATCAAGCCGGCCGTCCTGCAGTCCAACAGCAAGCGAGTGGGTGTATGGGCCACGGGTGCGACCCTTCGCAGCCCCCGGTGGGCTGCCCTGTTGGCCGAGCACGGGCGCGGAGCCCAGGTTTACGCTCAGGCCTGCAAGGGACTGGCCTGGGCCATCGAACAGGGCGACATCAGCGCCATCCAAGCGTTGGTGAAACAGTACACGCTGCCCATGCGCCAGGCGCGGGTGGACAGCCTGGTCTTGGGCTGCACCCATTACGCCTTCGCTCGCCCGTGGATCGAAGAGGCCATGGGCGCTGAGGTGACCCTGATCGACACGGCTGCGGCGGTGGCGCGTCGCGTGGCCAGCTTGGTTGGAGGCCCGCTGCTGCCCACGGCGGGCACGCCTGAAGGCGGCGCTGTGCAGATGTGGACCAGCGCCGCGCCGGCTCAGTTGGAGGCCTTTGCGCAGCGCTGGTTGGGCTGGACGGTCAGCGCCCGGCCCCTGGGTGGTCCGCCACCACCGCTGGAGGCAACTCAACCCGCCTCAACAACACGAGCCCCATGACGAAGAACAGGCCCGTGGCCAGGATGGCCAAGCGGTGGTTGCCCGAAGTCACCCAGGTGACCAGGCCGTAGGTGATCGGGCCCACGATGGCCGCCAAGCGGGTGGCCAGGGTCCACAAGCCGAAGAACTCGGCCACGCGGCTGGCCGGCGCCAACAGGCCGGCCATGGCGCGGCCTGCCGACTGGCTGGAACCCATGCAAAGGCCCGCCAACACCGCCGCCACCCAAAACAAGGCGGGCCCCTGGGCAGCCACAGCCAAGAAGGTCATGCCGATCCAGCCCCACAAGGTCAGCGACAGCGCCCGCCCGTGGCCCACCCGGTCTTGGAAGTAGCCGAATGCAAACGCCCCCAAAGCCGCTGCGATGTTCACCAAGAAGATCAGGGCCATGGTCTGTGTCTGCTCAAAACCCATGGCCTGCTCCGCGTACACCGCAGCCAGCGCGATGACCACCGAGATGCCGGCCTGATAGGCACAGGCACAGCCCATCAGCCAGAGAAAGCTGCGGTGTTCACGGGCGCGGAACAGCTCCACAGCCAGCCGCCGCAGGTTCAACCCGGAGGCTGCCGCCGTGGCCGCTGGTGCCACCGGTGGACCAGCCCCGCGCTCACGCAGCCACGCAAAGGTGAAGCACGCAGCCAAGGCATAGACGACGGCCGTGATGACCATCGTCACCGGCACGAACTCGGTGGCCTTCTGCCCTTGTGCCTGGGCCCACAGCACGTAGCCCAGGCTCAGGCCCAGCGCCAGCATGCCGCCCAGATACCCCAGGCTCCAGCCCCAACCCGAGACGCGGCCCAGGGCCTCTGGTTTGGCCAGCTCCGGCAGAAAGGATGCGATGAGCGACTCACCCCAGGAAAAGAACAGGTTGGCCACGACCACAGCCACCATGGCCAACCACAGGTCGCCAGGGCCGCACAAGGCCAGAACCAGGGTGGCGGCCACACAGCCCATGGTGGACACCACGAGCCAGCGCTTCTTGTTGCGCCGCGCATCCGTGTGTGCCCCCAGAGCCGGCATGGTCCACACCACCAGCGCGCTGGAGACCCCCAGCGCCAAGGTCCAGGCCAAGGTGGCCCAATCGGCACCACCCGCCACCACACCCACAAAGTAGGCGTTGAAGACCGCGGTGATCACCACGGTGGTGAAGCCCGAGTTGGCGAAGTCATAAAGGGCCCAGCCCCAGACTTCGCGGGACTGCACGCCGGGTTGCAGCGCGTTCTGAGGGAACCAAGGCTTGTGCATGAGGGATCGTCCGTGGTGCGGATCCCGCATCATGCATGAACTTCAACCACGCACTGCGGCGT
>RFPX01000292.1 GCA_009925955.1 Betaproteobacteria bacterium | reverse complement strand
CACATCGGGTTCGTTCTTGAAGCCGAAGTTCAGCGTCACCGCCCAGCAGTCGTGGCCCAGGGCGTCGACCTGCAGCCGCTCATTGAAGCCGATCCAAGGCACATCGTGGTGGCGCACGGTCACAAACAGGTTGCGCTCATGCAGCACCTTGTTGTGCTTGAGGTTGTGCATCATGGCCGTGGGCGTGAACCCGGGGTCGGGGGTCATGAAGACGGCGGTACCCGGGACACGGGTGGGCGGATGCACGAACACCGCGTCCAGAAAGTCCTGCAGGGGAATGGCCTCGTCGCGCAAACGCTCGCGCAGCAGGGCCGAGCCTTGGCGCCAGGTCAGCATCAAGGTGAACATCACCAGGCCGATGGCCAGGGGGAACCAACCGCCGGCAAACAGCTTGAGGAGGTTGGACGACAGGAAGGCCACATCGATGATGAAGAAGAAGATGGTGGCCAGGATGCACAACCTCAAGCACAACAAGGTGCTGCATGAGCGCAACCTGTTTGTGACCGTGCGCCACCACGATGTGCCCTGGGTCGGCTTCAACGAGCGGCTGCAGGTCGACGCCCTGGGCCACGACTGCTGGGCGGTGACGCTGAACTTCGGCTTCAAGAACGAACCCGATGTGCCCCAAGCGCTGGCCCTGCTCAAGACCCATGGGGTGGTCCTGGACGAGATGGACACCAGCTACTTCCTCAGCCGTGACATCGTCATCCCAACCTTGGGCCAGGGCATGTCCATGTGGCGCGAGAAGCTGTTTGCCGGTCTGCACCGCAACGCCGCCGCCGCGGCCGACTTCCTGCGCCTGCCCACCAACCGCGTGGTGGAACTGGGCTCCAAGGTCGAAATCTGAGGGTTGCGGCGAAGCGCTGGGGCTCGGAGATTCCCTGGTCACGAAGGTCGCGCGGGCCTGCCCCCGCTGTCCGGCACGAAGGGCGCCTTTGTGCAACAGTTGGTGACCGAACGGAGCCCCCATGAAACTGTTGTTCATCGCCGACCCGCTGGAGTCCTTCAAGATTGCCAAGGACAGCACCTACGCCATGATGCGCGAGGCCCAGCGCCGTGGCCACACCCTGATGGCCTGCGAGCCCAAGGACGTGCGCTGGCTACGGGGTGAGAAGGTCACGGCATTCGTGCGCGACGTGGCCGTGCTGGACACGCCCGTAGACCCTTACGAATGGTTCACCGCGGCGCAGGCCGCGCCCTATGAGCGTCCCCAGGTGCTGGCCGAGGTGGACGCGGTGCTGATGCGCAAGGACCCGCCCTTTGACAGCGAGTACTTCTACGCCACCCACCTGCTCAGCCAGGCCGAACGTGAGGGCGCGCGGGTGTTCAACAGCCCGCAGGCCCTGCGCGACCATCCGGAGAAGCTGGCGATCCTGGAGTTTCCCGAGTTCATCGCGCCCACCCTGGTCACGCGCGACGCCGCCGACATTCGGCGCTTTCACGCCGAGCAGGGCGACATCATCCTCAAGCCACTGGACGGTATGGGCGGCATGGGCATCTTCCGCGTCCGCGCCGATGGCCTGAATTTGGGCAGCATCATCGAAACCCTCAACCGGCACGGGGCGCAGACGGTGATGGTTCAGCGTTTCCTGCCGGCCATTGCCGAGGGTGACAAGCGGGTACTGGTCATCGGTGGCCAGCCCGTGCCCTTTGGCCTGGCCCGAATTCCGCAGGGCAACGAAGTGCGGGGCAACCTGGCTGCCGGGGGGCGCGGGGAGGCGCGTGAGCTCAGCGAACGCGACCGCGAGATTGCCCAGGCCCTGGGCCCGGTCTTGGCGGCCCGGGGCTTGCTGCTCGTGGGCTTGGACATCATCGGCGAGCAGCTCACCGAGATCAACGTGACCAGCCCCACCTGCTTTGCTGAGATCACCGCACAGACGGGCTTTGATGTGGCCGCCTGCTTCATCGACGCTTTGGAGTTTGCGGTGATGGCGCGCCGCTCGGGGGCCGCGCCCGGGTT
>RFPX01000291.1 GCA_009925955.1 Betaproteobacteria bacterium | reverse complement strand
CTACGAACGGCTGCTCCTGGACGCCCTGGCCGGTCGCTTGAACCTGTTCGTGCGCAGCGACGAACAAGAGCAGGCCTGGCAATGGGTGGAGCCCATCCTGCACCACTGGGCCCATGACAGCGAAGGCCCTCGGCCCTATGTGGCCGGCAGCTGGGGCCCCCCGGCGGCCAGCGCCTTGGTGGCGCGCGACGGCCACGCCTGGGCCGAAGAGCAGTAAGCCACCGGAGGCCACACCCCATGAGCCTGATCGACCGCATTCGAGCCTCCCTGCCCGCCTTGCCCCCGGCCGAGCAACGCGTGGCCAAGCTGGTGCTGGCCGACCCGCGCGCCTTCGCCAGCCTGCCCGTGGTGGAGCTGGCCGAGCGGTCCCATGTCAGCAAGCCCACCGTGGTGCGCTTTTGCCGAAGCGTGGGCTATGACGGCTTGGCCGATTTCAAGCTCAAGCTGGCCGGTACGGTCAACGAAGGCGTGCCCTTCGTGCACCGTGCGGTTGATGAAGACGACAAACCCCACGACATCGTGGTCAAGGTCATCGACAACGCGGTCAGTGCGCTGCTGCGCTACCGCAACGAGGCTGCCGACCACGCCTTCGACTTGGCCATCGAGGCTTTGGCACAGGCCTGTCGCCACAAGGGCCGTATCGAGTTCTACGGCGTGGGCAATTCCGGCATCGTGGCGCAGGATGCGCAGCACAAGTTCTTCCGCTTGGGCGTCACCGCCACGGCCATCAGCGACGGCCATGTTCAAGTGATGAGCGCCACCATGCTGAGCCCCGGCGATTGCGCGGTGATCATCTCCAACTCCGGCCGCAGCCGCGACCTCCTGGACGCCGAAGACATCGCCCACCGCAAAGGCGCCACCACCATCCTCATCACCGCCAGTGCTTCACCCCTGGCCCACATGGCCAACGGGCACAACCGGCTGCTGCTGGCCGCCGACCACCCCGAGGACCACGACCGCTACAGCCCCATGGTCTCGCGGCTGCTGCACCTGACGATTGTGGACATCCTGACCACCGGTGTGGCGCTGCGCCTGGGGCCCGACATGCGCGGCCCCTTGCAGGAAATCAAGCGCAACCTGCGCTCGCGGCGCTACCTGCCCAGCGCGCGCTAGGCGTTCAGGCCAAACAGCTCAGCCACGCCGTACAAGGCCATGAGGGCCGCAAGCTTGGGCGGCACCGACTGCAGCACCAGGGCCAGGCCACGCGCTCGCGCCAGCCGCCGGCACTGCAACAGCACCGAAATGGCGGCCGTGTCCAACTCACGCAGGGCTTCAGCGCTGAGCTCCACCGGTTCGTTGCCGGCGCGGCCGATGGCACTTTGCAAACCACCGAGCACCGCGGTGGCTTCTTGCATCGTCAGCCGGGTGGGCAGTTCGAGCTTCACGCTTTGGACGCGCCCTTGTTGCGTTCGGCCAGCTTGCTGATCAGCCCGTCAATGCCCGAAGCGCTGATTTCCTGTGCAAAGCTGGCGCGGTACTGCTCCACCAACCAAATGCCCAAGACGTTGAAGTCGTAGACCTTCCAGCCATTGCCCGAACGCTCCAAGCGGTAATCCAGTTGGATGGGCTCGCCGCGCCCCTTGATTTCGGTGCGCACCACCACTTCGTTGTCGCCGGGGTTGGCACGCAGGGGTTTGAGGGCGATCGACTGGTCTTTGACCTGCGCCAGGGCCCCCGAGTAGGTGCGCACCAGCAGGAGCTTGAACTCCTCTTGCAGGCGCCGCTGTTGCTCGGGCGTGGCGCTGCGCCAATGCCGGCCCACGGCCGATGCCGTCATGCGCTGGAAGTTCACATGGGGCATCACCTTGCTGTCGACCAGGGCCATGACGCGCGCGGTGTCACGGAACGTAGGGGTCGGAATGAAGCGGTTCATGGCTCTTCAGTGGCCGGTGTTTCCAGCAACGGCTGTTCGTTGTTTTCTTCTGGCGGGTTGCCATCGTAGACAAGACTGCGCCGGCGCG
>RFPX01000030.1 GCA_009925955.1 Betaproteobacteria bacterium | reverse complement strand
CGCCAGCGGCTTCTGTCGTATTTCGACGAAGCCAGCGAGCCCTGCGGCAACTGCGACAACTGCCTGGAGCCGCCCGAGTTGTGGGACGGCACCGAGGCGGCGCGCATGGCCTTGAGCTGCATCTACCGCATGGCCCAACACGGGGCCCACAACGGCGCGAAAGCCTTCGGTGCGGCGCACCTGATCGATGTGCTGCGCGGCAAGCCTTCGCCCAAGGTGAGGCAGTACGGCCATGACCAACTGTCCACCTATGGCATCGGGCGCCACCTCAGCGAAGCGCTGTGGCGGGCGGTCCTGCGCCAACTGGTGGCGCAAGGCCATGTGGTCACCGACGTCGAGCTGCCCACGCTGCTGCTGACGGAGCGGGCCCGTGCGGTGCTGCGTGGCGAGGTACCCCTGACCATGAAGCAGCCGCGCGAGCAACTCAAGCTGGCCGCACGCAATGCCAAGCCGGCGCGCCGCAGCACCGCCGTGGCCGGCCGCAGCGCCCACGACTGGATCGTCGAATTCGATGAAGCGGCCCAGGCGCGCTTTGAGCGCCTGAAGAACTGGCGCACCGCCCAATCCAAAGCCCAGGGCCGTCCCCCGTATGTGATCTTCCACGACAGCACCCTGGCCGAGATGGCCTCGCGCCACCCCACGTCTTCGCAGGAGTTGGCCACCATCAGCGGCGTGGGCGCCCACAAGCTCGAGGCCTACGGCGCAGACCTGTTGGCCCTGATGTAGCCGCAGCGACAAGCCTTGCCCGATTCCGGATAATGGCCGGTTGCCCAAGAACCGAGCCAGCATGCCCGCCGACACCCACCTTCGCATCCGCGGCGCCCGCACGCACAACCTCAAGAACATCGACCTCGACATCCCCAAGAATGCCTTGGTGGTGATCACGGGCCTGTCGGGTTCGGGCAAGTCGAGCCTGGCCTTCGACACCCTGTATGCCGAAGGGCAGCGCCGTTATGTGGAAAGCCTGTCGGCCTACGCGCGCCAGTTCCTGCAGCAGACCGACAAGCCCGATGTGGATGTGATCGAGGGCCTGAGCCCGGCCATTGCGATCGAGCAGAAGGCCACGAGCCACAACCCACGCTCCACGGTGGGCACCATCACCGAGATTCATGATTACCTGCGCCTGCTGTATGCGCGCGCCGGCACGCCGTACTGCCCCGACCATGACGAGCCCTTGTCTTCCACGCCGGTGGCACAGATGGTGGATGCCGTACTGGGCCTGCCCGAAGGCACCAAGCTGATGATCCTGGCCCCGGTGGTGCGGGACCGAAAAGGCAGCTTCCACGACCTGCTGGAGGACCTGCAGTCGCGCGGCTATGTGCGTTTTCGCATTCGCGCCGGCCAGGCCAGCGCCCGCGTGTTCGAGGTCAGCGAGCTGCCCGAACTCGACCCGCACGACAAGCACGACATCGATGTGGTGGTCGACCGCATCAAGACCCGTGCGGACGAGGCCACGGCGCAGCGCCAGCGCCTGGCTGAGAGCAGAGAGCATCGAGAGCGCGCTGCGCATGGCCAGTGGCCGGGTGGTGGCACTCGAGATCGACACCGGCAAGGAGCATTGGTTCTCCAGCACCTACGCCTGCCCGATTTGCGCCTATTCCCTGCCCGAGCTGGAGCCACGGCTGTTTTCCTTCAACTCGCCCATGGGCGCCTGCCCCAGCTGCGACGGCCTGGGCCACATCACGGCCTTTGATCCCCAACGGGTGGTGGGCTTTCCCGAACTGAGCCTGGCCAGCGGGGCCATCAAGGGCTGGGACCGGCGCAACCGCTACACCTATTCGCTGTTGGAGTCGGTGGCCGCGCATTACCAATTCGACCTGGAGACGCCCTTCGAGGCCTTGCCCACCACCATCAAGGCCATGCTGCTGCACGGCTCGGGCGAGGAGGCCATCGAGTTCGAATATGCCGTCGAAGGCGGGCGCGGCAAGTCGCGTTCGGTGCGCCGGCGCCACCCCTTTGAAGGCATCATCCCCTCGCTGGAGCGCCGCCTGCGCGAAACCGACTCGCAGGTGGTCCGCGATGAACTCAGCCGCCTGCAGTCGCCCAAGCCCTGCCCGGCCTGCCGGGGCCACCGGCTGCGGCGTGAGGCCCTGCATGTGTTCTTGCGACACCACGACGGCCAGCGCGGCCGCCCCATCTACGAGGTGGAGGCCACGACACTGCAGGCCTGCCAGGCTTACTTCGACACCCTGCAGCTCATGGGCAACAAGGCCGGCATTGCCGACAAGGTGGTGCGTGAAATCCGCTCGCGCCTGCGCTTTCTCAATGATGTCGGCCTGAACTATCTGAGCCTGGAGCGCAGCGCCGACACCTTGTCGGGTGGCGAGGCGCAGCGCATCCGCTTGGCCAGCCAGATCGGCTCGGGCCTGACGGGGGTGATGTACGTGCTCGATGAGCCCAGCATCGGCCTGCACCAGCGCGACAACGAGCGTTTGATTGCCACGCTGCAGCACCTGCGCGATTTGGGCAACAGCGTCATCGTGGTGGAGCACGACGAGGACATGATCCGGGCGGCCGACCATGTGGTGGACATCGGCCCGGGCGCGGGTGTGCACGGCGGCCGTGTGATGGCGCAAGGCACGCCCGAAGAAGTGGCCGCCGATGAGAACAGCCTGACCGGACAGTATCTGGGCCAGGTCTTGCGCATTGCGGTGCCGCAGCAGCGCCGTGTGCCCGCTTCCGGCGCATGGGGCTTGGCCGGCCCTTCGCACCTGCGCATCGTCAATGCACGGGGCCACAACCTGCAGGGGGTGACGGTGCAGATTCCCTTGGGGGTGATGACCTGCGTGACCGGCGTGTCCGGTTCGGGCAAGAGCACGCTGATCAACGACACGCTGTATGCGGCCATGGCCAAGCGCCTGAACAACGCCGCCACCGAGCCCGCACCGCACGATGAGATCGAGGGCGTGGAGGCGCTGGACAAGGTGATCAATGTGGACCAAAGCCCGATTGGCCGCACCCCGCGCAGCAACCCGGCCACCTACACCGGCCTGTTCACCCCCATCCGCGAACTGTTTGCCGATGTGCCCACCGCCCGTGAGCGGGGCTACGGGCCGGGCCGTTTCTCCTTCAACGTGGCCGCTGCGCAAGGCGGAGGGCGCTGCGAGAGTTGCCAGGGTGACGGCGTGATCAAGGTGGAGATGCACTTCCTGCCCGATGTGTACGTGCCTTGCGACGTGTGCCACGGCAAGCGCTACAACCGCGAAACCCTGGAGATCCTCTACAAGGGCCGCAACATCCACGAGGTGCTGGGCATGACGGTGGAGGATGCGCACGCCTTCTTCAATGCCGTGCCCACCATTGCGCGCAAGCTGCAAACCCTGCTGGACGTGGGCTTGGGCTACATCACCTTGGGCCAGAGCGCGACCACGCTGTCGGGCGGCGAGGCGCAGCGGGTGAAGCTGGCGCTGGAGCTGTCCAAGCGCGACACGGGCCGCACGCTCTACATCCTGGACGAACCCACCACCGGGCTGCACTTCCACGACATTCAGCTGCTGCTCAAGGTGCTGGCGCAACTGCGCGAGGCGGGCAACACCATCGTGGTGATCGAGCACAACCTGGACGTGATCAAGACCGCCGACTGGGTGATCGACCTGGGCCCTGAAGGGGGCAGCGGCGGCGGGCAGGTCTTGGTGGCCGGCACACCCGAGGCGGTGGCGGCCTGCGAGCGCAGCCACACGGGGCGCTTCCTCAAGACCCTCTTGCCATCGGTGTTGGAACCGGCCGCGTGAGAATCAATGCGCCGACTGCACGGGTACCGCTGCCCGCGCAGGCCGGTGCATCAGCGATTCGATCAAGGAGACCACCATGGGCCAGACCCTCACCCTGACCGCCAGCGATGGCCGCAAGCTGGCCGCTTATTTGGCTGAACCCATGAGCACGCCCAAAGGTGGCCTGGTGGTGGTGCAGGAAATCTTTGGTGTGAACCCGCACATCCGATCGGTGGCCGATCGTTGGGCGGCTGAAGGCTATGTGGTGCTGGCCCCAGCCCTGTTCGACCGGCAGGAGCCTGGAATCGAGCTGGGCTATACCGATGCAGACCTGCAGCGTGGCTTTGGCCTGATGCAGGCTGCTGGCTTGGAGGCGCCGCTTTTGGACATTGACGCAGCCCGTGCCGAGTTGCAGCGGCGCTTGGGTGCTGCCGGCAAGGTTGGTGTTTTGGGCTTTTGCTGGGGCGGCCTTCTGAGTTGGCTGTCGGCCTGCAAGGTCTCAGGGTTCGCAGCCGCCGTGCCCTACTACGGTGGCGGCATCCCCAACCATGCCGCCCTCAAGCCGCTGTGTCCGGTGCTGGCGCACTTCGGTGAGCGCGACCATTGGATTCCCACCGACAGCGTGCGGGCGTTTGCCGCCGCGCAGCCCTCGGTGCAGGTGCACATATACGCGGCCGACCATGGGTTCAACTGTGACCAACGTGGCTCGTATGACACTGCGGCTGCACAACTGGCGCGCGAGCGCAGCCAGGCCTTTTTGGCCCAGCACCTGGCTTAAGGAGCGCGCCGCTGTGGGTACGGCGCACACCTAGCGCCAAAAAGAAACCGGCCCTGGGGCCGGTTTTTTTCAAGGTGTTGGCAGCCCGCTGAAAACAGCCGGCTGCGCACCGTCTCACTTCAGATGGCCGTTGATCAGCTTGGTCATCTCGAACATCGAGACCTGGGCCTTCTTGAAGATGACCTTGAGCTTGTCGTCCGCATTGATCATGCGCTTGTTGGTGGCATCCTGAAGCTTGTGCTTCTTGATGTACTCCCACACCTTCTTGGTGACTTCGGTACGGGGGTACGGGCCCTTGCCGATCACGGCGCCCAGTGCGTCGCTCACCGCCATGGCCTTCATGAAGGCCGCGTTGGGGGTGCGCTTCTTCGCAGGGGCAGCCTTCTTGGCCGGAGCGGCCTTCTTGGCGGGTGCCTTCTTGGCCGGAGCGGCCTTCTTCGCGGGTGCAGCCTTCTTGGCCGGTGCCGCCTTCTTGGCCGGAGCGGCCTTCTTCGCAGTTGCCATGTTCAATCTCTCCATCAAGGTCGTTGTTGATGTGCCGGGTGGAGGTGAGCGTTCTTGAATGTGGCTCGATTGTTCTCGGGCACCCTGCGGCCGCAATGGTAATGCGAGTTCTCCGTGTGGAGAAGGGGATTTCCCTCTGAAAACCCGCACGCACACGACCTTCGCGCGCTTTTTGTCGCGCGGTCACAACCGATGCCGTGCAATTTCGCCGTGATTGGCGCGTCAATGCCCGCTACAGCGGGACATTGGGCGGCAACACCGGCGGCAAGTCCTCTTCCCGCATCCCTCGGATTTCCGCAAAGGCCCGGCGCCGTTCTCGCTCCAAATCGCGCAGCCGCGCGTCGATCACCGAGGCCTCCACATGGTCGGGTGCGCGGCTGCTGCGCACCAGGCGTTGCCCGGCCTTGAAGCGGTCCAAGGCGCCATTGAGGTCGCCCGAAGCCCAGCGCGCTTCGGCCTCCGCGCGCACCGCACGCAGGGGCTGGTCCAAGGCTTGGTGACACGTGGAAAGGATGGACCACGCCAGTGCATCTCGCTTGCGGTCGATCACCCAGGTGGCCAAGCCGTCGGCGTGCAACTGCAGCGCTTGGCGCGCCTTGGCCCGCTCACGCACATCTGTGGCTTGCTGCAGCCACTTCAGCGCAGCCTCGGCGCGTGCCAGCCGCACCGCACGGTCGCGCCCGTCCAGGGTCTCTAAATCAGCCGTGGCCGCGTGTGCCCGCCCCTCGGCCACCGCCACCTCCGCGGCCAGCAGTTCCACCACAGGGCCCGACGAAGGCAGCAGTGGCCGCGCTTGCAGCTCTTGCAGGTGGCGCCGCGCCGTGCGTGGCTCACCCAAGAGGATGCTGGCCAGTGTGGCGGAGTACAGCGTGGCCAATCGGTCTTCGACACCCCCGTCAGGCGCGGCCAAGGCCTGCCAGCGCCGAAGCGCAGGCACCTGGATTTCCATCAACACGCGCGCCCGGGCCCGCATGAGCTGGTGCATCTCTTGGGATGGCAGGTCGCTCGCCCAGCGCTGTTCGGTGATGCGCACCGTTTGGCCCACGGGGCCACCGGGCACACCCAGGCTGGCCGATTGCGCCAGTGCCTGCGCTTGCTGCACCCGCGATTGCGCCTCGCCGATGCGCTCCACCGTCAACGGGTGGCTGCGCAAATAGGGGAAGTTGCCGCTGTCGTTGAGCCGGTTGGCCCGCTGCAGGCGTTCAAAGATGGCTGCAACGCCCGCGCCGTTGTAGCCTGCTTCGGTCATGATGGTGAAGCCGATGCGGTCGGCTTCGCGCTCCATGTCGCGTGAGAAGTTCAGCTGTCCCTGCGCCATGGCCGCTTGCGACCCCATGATGGTGGCCTGCGCCAGGTCGGGGCTGCCGCTGCGTGCAGCGGCCAGAAGGCCCAGCAGCATGCCGGCCAAGCTCAGGGCGGATTGCCGCCGCGCGCTGCTGTTGGACCGTGCAATGTGGCGTTGGGTGACGTGGGTGAGCTCGTGCGCCAGAACAGCGGCCAGCTCGTCGGTGGTGGCCGCTTGGGCGATCAGGCCGAGGTGGATGCCCACAAAGCCACCCGGCAGCGCGAAGGCGTTGATGGACCTGTCGCGGATGAGGAAGGTTTCCCACGCGAAAGCCTGGTCTGTTTCAGGAACGATCTCGCCACGTGCGCGCGCCACCCGCACCAAGGGATTCCACAGGGCCTGCGAGTAGGCCAGTAGCAAGGGGTCGTCCAAGTACGCCGGGTCGCGGCGTATCTGGCGCATCACATACTCACCGATGCGCCGCTCGGTGCCTTCGGAGATGTCACCGGAATCGGGTTCGCCCAGCGAGGGCAGCCGCTGGTGCTCGGAGCCGTCGGCAGCGGCGCGGCCCAATGGCGCCTGCAGGCCCGCCGTCAAAAGCGCCAGTACCCACACGCTGCGCAACAGCAGACGGGACGGTCGACGGGCATGCGCCCTGCGGCTGGGGCCGCGGTCGCTGAGCCTTGGGCGTGGGGCGCTGGCCTCGGACATGTGCCCTATCATCTCACTGCTTTGTTGCCCGTGCATGTCGCTGCCGAACCCCGCACCATGTCTTCAGACTCCCACGCCGAATCCACTTCCCCGCTGACCCACTTCGATGCCCAGGGCCAAGCCCATATGGTGGATGTGGGTGCCAAGGCCCATACCCATCGGGTGGCCGTGGCCGAAGGGCACATCCGCATGCAGCGCAGCACCTTCGAGCTGATCCGCCAGGGGCAGGCGAAAAAGGGTGATGTGATCGGCATTGCACGCATTGCCGCCATCATGGCGGCCAAGAAGACACCGGAACTCATTCCCTTGTGCCATCCCTTGCCGCTGACCCGCGTGGCAGTGGACTTCGAATGGATCGAGTCGACGCCCGCCGTGCGTTGCGTGGTGACGGCCGAAACCGTGGGCAACACCGGCGTGGAAATGGAAGCCCTGACCGCGGTGCAGGTGGGCCTGCTCACCATCTACGATATGTGCAAGGCCGCCGACCGCGGCATGGAGATGACCGGCGTGCGCCTCTTGGAAAAACAGGGCGGCAAGAGCGGGCACTGGGTGGCTGGGGCTGCCTGAGGCCTGATCCAGCCCCCACGAACCACTCTGGCCTTGCACGGTCAGGGGCGCGTGTAGAAGTCTCGCCAAGTCCACGCATGCTCGGGCGCTTCACAGACAAAACGGCGCCAAGCCGGTGCCTGGTCGTCTGAGCAGGCCTGCAACCAGTTTTGCGCCGATGGGTGTTGCAACTCGCGCAGCCGTGCGGCCAGGTGCCGGGCGCGGTCTCGGTCACCCGGGCCGTTGCGCGCAGCCAGTGCATCGGCCCAGGCCATCAGCAGCCGCGGATCCAACAGCACATGGCTGGCCCGCTCGAACGTGTGGTCGCTGGCAGCCGCCCAGGGCTGGCCGGGTTCGGGCTGCAGGGTGACGGCCCGGGCATAGTGCGCCTGGTCGCTGAACCAGGTGCTGTCTTCGCCGCGCTCGATGCGCTGCGGCAAGGGGCCGGCGCCCGCCGTGGGTGAGTAGATGGCGCGTATGGTTCGCAGCTCGGCAAAGGCCCAAGCCGACAGCACCAGCATCACGGCGCCGGCCAGCATGAGCAAAAGCGCCTGCCACCGAGCGCCCTTTTGCAGAGGGCGGTCCCAACCCAAGCACACCACCAGGGCCAGAGCGGCCGGAAGGCTGAAGTACGCGTACCACAGCGGGTACTCCAGCAGGCTGTGCCAGCCCACAGCCAGCAGGATCATCCAAGCGCCGCGGCGTGCCAACCCTTCGTCCTGCGGCTGCTGTGCAGACCAAGCACGCACCGCGGCCTGGTACAGCACCACGCCCGTGACGGTCATCATCACCAGCCCCAGGGGCAGGCCCAGCACGCTCAACCACTGCAAGGGCAGGTTGTGGGCATGCCCGAAGGGTTCACCGGGCCGACCGCTCAGGGGGGTGAGGGTCCAGGCGATGTTGAAGTGCCCCACGCCCACGCCGGACCATGGTTGCTGTGCGATCAACTCGAGGGTGTTCGCCCAGATGGCCCAGCGGCCGCTGGAGACATCAGCCGCTTGTACGGGGTTCATGCGCGTGACCACGCCCAGGGCCTGGCCGCTGTGTGCAGCCCACCCGTGCAGGGCCGCAACGGCGGCCGCGGCCATCAGGGGCGCGGCCAGCAGCAGGCGCCGCGTGTGGCGCGGCAAGCGCTGGTCCAAGAGGGCCCACAAGGGCAGAAGCGCCACGGCCAACAGCCCCGTGCGCGAGCCGCTGAGCACCAGGCCCACCATCAGGACGGCCATGCCGCCCATACCTGCACCGCGCGGCAGGCGAGCCTGTGCGTGCAACACCGCCCAAGCGATGGCCCCCCAGACCACCAGCGTGGCCAGGTGGTTGGGTTGGCGCATGTGGCCGACCGCTCGGCTGGGGTCGTGGCTGGGTTGTATCCAGCCCATCCATGGGCTGGCCAGGGCTTGCGGCCAGCACACCTGCAGCACGCCGATCACGGCACTGAGCATGCTGGCCAAGGCCAGTGAGGCCATCAGCAGCAGGGGCCAAGGCGAGCGCCTGTGATCGGGAGCGGCGAAGGCCGCCACCTGCAGCGGCGCCTCCTGCCAACTGCGCACCCCGACCACCAGGGCCACCGCACCCGCCACGGCCAGCGCCCAGAGTTCACCGGGCGCGCTGACCAGGGGCGCCGGCCCCGTGGGCACCAGGGCCGGGGAGGCCGACAGCAGCACCAACGCCGCCCAGGTGGCCCGGTGCTGGATCAGCATTCAGGGTGAGAGTTTGTCGCAGTCGTCGGACTGATAGCCGGCCACGACCGACTTGCTCACCTTGCACTCCCAGGTGATGGGCGATTGGGTGATGTCGGCCACCTTGAGCGTGACCACCGTGCTGGCGGCGCCATCGGTGGTGGCCGTGGCCGGAAAGCGCCCGGTGAGGGTGATGGTGTTCCCGCTGGCCACGCAGGTGCTGGCGGGCAGCCCGGCACAGACGTCGCCAGCGGCTGCATTGGCCGCCTCGGCCACCTTGACCTTTTCGCCGGCCACATTGGACACGGCGGTGCCCACTTCTGCCTTGGCCACGTAGTTGCGGTACTGCGGCAAGGCGATCGACGCCAGCACGGCAACGATGGCCACCACGATCATCAATTCAATGAGCGTGAAGCCCCGTTGCTGACGCCCGCGCGTGTGGCGGGCTGTGGTGTTCTGGCTCTTCATCAGGGGCTCCTCCCGGCTTCGTTCTGCCTGTTTAAGGCGAAGAACTATATCCCTGTGGCACCTCGGTGCCACAGGCCCTGATGGGGTGGTTTGGCGGGCGCCCGCAGGGGGGTCAGGCCGCCTCAGCGGGGGGCTTGGGCGCTGCCAAACGGCGGCCGATCAGCAGCACCAGCAGGGCGCCGGAGATACCGGCTGCGTAGCGCACCACATCGGTTTGGGGCACCTTGGGGAACCACGTCCAGGCCTCCGTGTTGGCCACGGCCGGGTCGGTCACCAACATCGTGCCCGCAATCCAGCCCAGCAGCATGCCACCGGCGGTGATGATGGCCGGGAAACGGTCCATCAGCTTCATCACGAACTGGCTGCCCCAGACGATGATGGGAATGCTCACCAACAGGCCGAAGATCACCAGGGACATCTTGTGCTCCCCACCAGCACCTTCGGCCGCACCGGCGATGGCAATCACGTTGTCGATGCTCATCACCAGGTCGGCCACGATCACCGTCTTCACCGCCGACCACAGGCGGTCGGAGCCTTCGATGTTGCCGTGGGCGTCTTCATCGTTGGGGGCCAAGAGCTTCACGCCAATCCAGACCAGCAACAGAGCGCCCACGATCTTGAGGAAGGGGATGGCCAGCAGGGTCAGGGCAAAGAAGACCAGCACCACGCGCAATCCAACAGCGCCGGCGGTGCCGTAGATGATGCCCAAACGGCGTTGCTTGTCCGGCAGTTTGCGGCAGGCCAGTGCGATCACCACCGCGTTGTCGCCGCCCAGGACGATGTCGATGAGGATGATGGCCAGGACGGCGGAGAGAAAGTCGGCGGTGAGGAAGTCCATGCTTGCAAGGTGTGTGATGTTGCGCCTTGCCGCCGACCTGAAGCCGCGCGAGTACTGCTGTGAAGCCGGCTTTCGAGCGGCGCCTTGCCTACGGCGCGGTCGAAGGTCTTGCTCGGCACGCCACAGGCAGGCCTGATGCACCGGAAGCCGCTAGAAGCCAGCTGTCGTATTGACGATGCATCAAACCGTGCAGGCCTTCAGGCGCCTGCACGGCCAGGAGCTACTCCCCTTCACGACCAGGGATTCTATCCCCAAGGCCATGAATCGGGGCGGCCTCAGAGCATGGCCTTGAGCAGCTTGGCCAT
>RFPX01000290.1 GCA_009925955.1 Betaproteobacteria bacterium | reverse complement strand
GGACATCGGACAGGTGCAGGTCACCACCGAAGCCGCCGAAGATGTGTCGATTGAGGCCATGCTCGCGCTTCAACAGCAGGTGATCGAGGTGTTCCTCAAGCATCCGTCGGTGGCCACGGTCAACAGCGTGGTGGGCGGCAATGCCACCCCCAACAACGCCCGGCTGTTCGTCAACCTCAAGCCGCGCAGCGAGCGCGATTCGATGAAGGCGGTGATCGAGGACCTGCGCAAGCGCACCCGGGCGATTCCCGGCATTTCGGTCTTCATGCGACCGGTTCAGAACCTCAACGTGGGCAGCCGCCCGAGCAAAGCGCGCTACCAATACATTCTGCAAAGCGTGGAGCCTTCGGAGCTGGACCTTTGGGCCAATCGCCTGCAGGAGAAGCTGCGCTCCGATCCGCTGTTCCGTGACGTGACCACCGATTCACAGTTGCGCGGGCTTCAGGCCACCCTGAACATTGACCGCGAACAGGCCAATGCGCTGGGCGTGCCGATGGAGGCGATCCGCTCGGCCATCTACACCGCACTGGGTGAACGGCAGGTCTCCACCATCTTCACACCCGTGGACACCTACCGCGTGATCATGGAATTCGCACCGGAGGCCAAGGTGGACGAGCGCGCCTTTGCCGGCATTTCGGTGCGTGCCGCCAACGGCGCCCTGGTTCCCTTGAACGCGCTGGCCACGGTGCGCCGGACCGTAGGCCCCACCGCGGTCAACCACGTGGGGCAGCTTCAGGCGGTGACGCTGTCCTTCAACCTGGCGCCGGGTGCGGCGCTGGGCGACGCCACCGACCGCATCGACAAGATCCGCAGCGAAGTTCGACTGCCCCCGTCGATCGTCACCAAGTACGGCGGCGACGCGGCCGTGTTCAAGAGCTCGCAGCAGGGGCAGGCCGTGCTGATCGTGGCGGCCCTGCTGGTGATCTACCTCCTGTTGGGCGTTCTGTACGAAAGCTACATCCACCCCATCACCATTCTGGCGGGTCTGCCCTCTGCTGCCGCCGGTGCGCTGCTGACGCTCATGGCCTTTGGCATGGAGCTCACTCTGATCGCCACCATCGGCATCATCCTCTTGATTGGCATCGTCAAGAAGAACGCCATCATGATGATCGACTTCGCCTTGGATGCGCAGCGCACCCAGGGTATGAGTCCCGAAGTGGCCATCCGTGAGGCCTGCATCCTTCGGTTTCGCCCCATCATGATGACGACCCTGGCGGCCCTGGTGGGTGCCCTTCCGATTGCCATCGGCATCGGTGCAGGCGCTGAACTCCGCCAGCCCCTGGGTCTGGCCGTGGTGGGAGGCTTGATCGTTTCCCAGGCCATCACCCTCTACATCACGCCCGTGATCTACCTGGCCCTGGACCGCTTCAGTGGCCGCGGGCCGATCACCGGCGACAGCCTGCCATCCACATGAGCATCCACTTTTACGAACCGCGCAACGGCCACGGCCTCAAGCACGACCCGTTCAACTCCATCGTGGGCCCGCGTGGCATCGGTTGGATTTCCACGCGCTCCGAGCAAGGCACTCTCAATCTGGCTCCGTACAGCTTCTTCAACGGCTTCAACTATGTGCCACCCATCGTTGGCTTTTCCAGCATTGGTGCCAAGGACAGCCTGCGCAACATTGAAGCCACGCGTGAGTTTGCGTGGAACCTGGTCACGCGGGAGCTCGCCGACGCCATGAACGAGACCTGCATCGATGCCCCCCCGGATGTCGATGAGTTTCAACTGGCCGGACTCACGCCCTGTGCCTCGCGTGTGATCTCCACGCCACGTGTGGCCGAAAGCCCGGTCTCCTTTGAATGTCGGCTCACCCAAATCCACCGCCTGCAGCGTGCCGATGGCACGCCTGTGGACACCTGGATGGTGTTTGGCGAAGTGGTGGGCGTGCACATTGACGAGTCGCTGATCGTTGAAGGTGTGTACCGCACCACCCTGGGCAGGCCGGTGCTGCGCGGCGGCGGCGTCGGCGACTACTTCACCTTGCGCGAAGAAGACCG
>RFPX01000289.1 GCA_009925955.1 Betaproteobacteria bacterium | reverse complement strand
TTCGTGCACTGGCCATGGACGCGGTGCAGCAGGCCAATTCCGGCCATCCGGGTGCCCCCATGGGCATGGCCGAAATGGCTGTGGCGCTGTGGGGCCGCCACCTGCGGCACAACCCGCAAAACCCGCATTGGGCCAACCGCGACCGCTTCGTCTTGAGCAACGGCCATGGGTCGATGTTGATCTATGCCCTGCTGCACCTCACCGGCTACGCACTGCCGATGGACGAGTTGCGCAACTTCCGCCAAATGCACAGCAAGACCCCGGGACACCCCGAGGTGGGCATCACGCCCGGCGTTGAAACCACCACCGGTCCGCTGGGCCAAGGCGTGACCAACGCCGTGGGCATGGCCCTGGCCGAGAAGCTCTTGGCCGCGGAGTTCAACCGCCCGGGCCACACCATCGTGGACCACCACACCTATGTGTTCTTGGGTGATGGCTGTTTGATGGAAGGCATCAGCCACGAAGCCTGCGCCCTGGCCGGGGCCTGGAAGCTCGACAAGCTGATCGCGCTGTATGACGACAACGGCATCTCGATCGACGGCAAGGTGGCACCCTGGTTCGTGGACAACACCGCACAACGCTTCGAGGCCTATGGCTGGAACGTGATCGGCCCGGTGGATGGCCACGACACCGACGCGGTGGACAAGGCCATCGCCCAGGCCAAGCAGGCCAATGGTGGCAAGCCCAGCCTGATCATCTGCAAGACCAGCATCGGCAAGGGGTCACCGAACCGGGCCAACACCGCCAAGGCCCACGGCGAGCCCTTGGGTGGCGAGGAGATCAAGCTCACGCGTGAAGCGCTGGGATGGCCCCATGAGCCCTTCGTCATTCCCCAAGAAGCCTATGATGGGTGGAACGCCCACCGCTGCGGCGCTGAGGCCGAAGCGATGTGGAACGCGCGTTTCAGCGCTTATGCCAAGGCCCATCCGGCCGAGGCCGCCGAGTTCGCACGGCGCATGGCCGGCGACCTGCCCGCCAACTTCGCCGAGATCGCAGAAGCCTTGGTGGGGGATGTGCACGACAAGGCCGAAACCGTGGCCAGCCGCAAGGCCAGCCAGATGGCGCTGGAACACTTCACGGCGCGTCTGCCCGAGATGTTGGGTGGGAGCGCCGACCTCACCGGCTCGAACCTGACCCAAACCAAGGCCACACCGGCCCTGCGGGTGGATGCCCAAAGCGGCGCGGTGGTCAAGACCACGCTGGGCGAAGGCCCCGCAGCGCGCGAGGTGGTGGGCCGCCACATCAACTACGGCGTGCGTGAATTCGGCATGGCCGCCATCATGAACGGCGTGGCCCTGCACCGGCCCAGCGCCCTGCTGTTGTCGCGCCAGAACCTGCCCTATGCGCCCAAGAACCAGGCCGACCTCATCACGCGCGGCGCCTATGTCTTGGCCGAGCCTGAGGAAGTGGGCCTGAAGAAGAAGCCGCAGGCGGTGATCATCGCCACCGGCTCAGAAGTGCAACTGGCCCTGCATGCGCAGACCGAATTGGCGCGTCTGAAGATCGCCGTGCGCGTGGTCTCCATGCCCAGCACCACCGTGTTCGACCGCCAAGACGCCGCGTACAAGGCCGAGGTGCTGCCGGCCGGCCTGCCGCGCGTGGCCATCGAGGCCGGCGTGACCGACTTCTGGTGGAAGTATGGCTGTGCCGCCGTGCTGGGCATCGACAGCTACGGCGAGTCCGCGCCGGCGGGTGTGCTGTTCAAGCACTTCCACTTCACCACCGAGAACCTGGTGGCCACCGTACGCAAGGTCCTGGGGCGCTGATGCACGCGCGCGGTGGGCTGCTGCAGCGGCCCACTCCCGCACGCGCCCCCGACCGCCAGCCGCTTTCCCTTTTTCAACGTTTTCTCATCGACCCTGGAGCAAGAACATGACGATCAAAGTCGGCATCAATGGCTTTGGCCGCATCGGCCGCAACGTGTTGCGGTCGGCGGTGCTGAACTTCCCCGACATTGAAGTCGTGGGCATCAACGACCTGTTGGAACCCGACTACCTGGCCTACATGCTGAAGTACGACAGCGTGCATGGTCGCTTCAAGGGTG